>JBGQDD010000073.1:0-10637 GCA_041495665.1 Candidatus Acidiferrum sp. | reverse complement strand
TGCAGCGCGCTGAAAAATTCCAACGACTGCGTGTACGGCACGCGGTAATCTCTTTCGCCAGCGATCACCAGGGTCGGCGTCTTGAATTTTCCCAGCTCCCCCGCGTACGTTGAGGGCGACCACTTCTTGTAACTTTCCGGATTTGACCACGGCGTGCCTTGCATGTCGTGCTCTTCAAACCAAAGTTCTTCCGTCGCGAACATCGAAACCTTGTCGTATACACTCGCGTGGCTCACGATGGCCTTGAACCTCCCCGTATGCGTCGCAATCCAATCCGCCATGTATCCGCCATAAGATCCGCCCGCCGCGGCCATGCGCGTCCCATCGATGAAAGGATATTTTTTCAGCGTGTAGTCCACGCCATTCATCACGTCAACGTAGGCTCTGCCGCCCCAGTCATTCGTGATTTCATCCGTAAACTTTTGTCCGTATCCCGTCGAACCGCGCCGGTTGATCATCAGCGTCACATATCCCGCCGCGGAGAATACTTGCGCGTTCCACCGGTAGCCCCAGGCATTCGACCACATCGTCTGCGGCCCACCGTGCAGCAGCACAAGTAACGGATATTTTTTCGTCGTATCAAATTTCGGCGGCCGTATCAGCATCGCCTGAACTTTCGTCTCTTCAGCGCCGTCGAACCAGAATGTCTCCGGCGCATTCATCTCCAGCGCCGCCAAGATCGATTCATTCTGATGCGTCAATTGCCGCACCTTGGAGCCGTCGCTCGATGCTACATACAGTTCCGCCGGAAGTGTCAGGCTCGTCCGTTCAAAAACAAGCGTCTTGCCGTCCGCGCTAAACGAAATTGCCGTGTTGAAGGTGTCGGCGATGATTTTTTTCGGCTCCGCGCCAAAGCGCGCCGCCATCGCGTACACCGGCTGCTGCGTTTCGTTCTCCGCAGTAAAATAAATCGTCTTGCTGTCCGGTGACCAGGCCAGTTCGTTTGCGCTACGGTCAAACTTTTCCGTAAGATTTTCGATTCTCCCCGCCGCGCGGTCGTAAAGCATCACGCGCCAGCGATCGGATTCGTATGCCGCAACAAGTTGCGCGTGATATGCGATGAATTTTCCGTCGGGCGAATACACCGGGTTACCGTCAAATCCCGGCTGCGTGGTGATGCGTTTGGACTCGCCGCCGGCAACCGGGACGATGAACAAATCCGCATTCGTGCTGACCGCTTCCATCTTGTCCGTCACCGCCGTGAAGCACAGCTCTTTTCCATCCGGCGAAAAACTGATATCTCCCGGCCCGCTCCGTTCGTCCGGCGGAACGTCGTAATTCGCTTCCGGCGTGAGGTCTCGTGGCGCGACGCTTCCATCCGCTGGAACCACAAACAAATGGCCCCTCTTGCCATCGTTCCAGTGCGTCCATTGGCGGTAGAGAAGATGCTCCGCGACGTGCGCCTTCACCTTGTTTTTTTCTTTTTCCGCGTCGCGCTTGCTGTTGCAATCATCGTCTTTACAATCCGGATAGACAGAGGACGCAAGCGCAAGCGTCTTTCCGTCCGGCGACCACTTCACCATATCCGCACCGGTTGAGAGCTTCGTCAGCGCGTGTGCTTCGCCTCCCTCCATCGAAAGCAAATACACCTGTGAATCGCCGCTGCGCGAAGAGAGAAACGCAAGCGTCTTTCCGTCCGGCGACCACACTGGCGAAGAATCATGCCCGCTCTGCGTCAATTGTATCGCCGCGCCGCCCGCCGTGGGCACCACCCAGATGTTGCTCGCGCCGCGGTTCGCTTCCATGTCCGGTGTGGATACCGTGTACGCCACCCACTTGCCATCCGGCGACACTTGCGGCTCCGCAATGCGGTGCAACTTAATCATGTCGTCAAACGCGATGGGATGTTTCGCCGCTTCTTGCGCGGAAACAAGAATCGCGCATCCCAGCAGCAGCGAAATAGCAAGACCGCATCGAAGATAAAAAGTTTTCATCTCTCGCTTCTCCTTTGCAACACCGCAAGTTGCAACATGCCGTGCAGAATCACGGATATTGGCATGTTTCGCCGCCGAATCCAATAGTCCGAGATGCTGCCCGTTGATTAAGAAATCACCGCACGGTTTCGAGCCCACAGCCAGTTCAGCAGAGCCAGGGCAAACGTAATGGAGATCACGATGAACTCGGCGAGGTGCATGCGCGTCACCAGCGCGCCCGTAAAGATAATCCCAAGCGCAGCAAACAGACCACCATAGGGAAGCCGAAAGCCGCTGGTCACTGGGTGCTTCCTTCTAAGTACCGGCAGAGCGGCGACCACGGATCCGTAGATGAAAAGCCGTGATACCGCTGAAAGCGTGGCGTTCCACCGGAAGTCTCCGCCGATGGAAAATACGATCAGCGGCAGAGTAAACGCAACAATGGACAAGTACGGAGTGCGAAAGCTCGGATGAATGGCCGAGAAGAATGCGGGAAAATCTCCGCGCTCCCCCATGGCAAAGGTGATCCGCGGAGTGTGCAGCATGTTCGCGCTCAAGTACCCGTAAGCGGATACCAGCGTGCCCGCCGCCACAATCAACACGCCCGTTGGCCCCAGAAACTGCCGCGCGGAATCCACCACCGGTTTGTTCGTCGCACCTGGATTTGCAAGCGTATGGATCACCAGATACTGCACGGCGATGTACAACATTGTCGTGATCACAATGGCGTACAACAGGGCGGCCGGAGCGTCTTTGCGCGGATCGCGCGCCTCGCCCGAAACGACCAGCGCCGCTTCAAATCCTCCGTACGCGTACACTAGAAGGATTATGGTTTCGAACCAGCCCGCGGCAGTGGTCTGCACTGCAGCAGGTGTTATCCGGATCGTTGGATGCAGCGTGAGTGCCGCGAATCCAGCCACAACAAAGAATGCCAGCACGGCAAGCTTGCTAATCGTAAAGAAATTGCTGAGCCGATTCCCACCACTCACTCCGCGATAGTTCACCGTTGCGAGCAATGCGATGAGAATCACTAACACCATTGCTCTCGCAACGGGCCTTCCCACTGTGGGGGAAAATTCACCCAGGTATGCGACGAAGAGGTTTGCCACCGCAGAGGCAGCCGAAATCCGGGATAGCCACGTCAGCCAGCCGATCTGGATAGCCACAAATCGCCCGAAGGCCTCCCTCGCGTACAGGTACGGTCCTCCGGTTTCTTGAAATCGGGACGCCACTTCGGCCAGGCAGGCTGCGATGACGGCGATGCCCGCGAATGCGATCAGGTAGGCGGCCGGGCTCAATCTGCCAAGACGCGCAGCGATCAGCGATGGCAAGCCAAAGATGCTCCCGCCGATCATAGTGTTGACCATCAGCGCCGCAAGGCTCCATCGGCCGATCGTCCGAACGAGCGCTTTTGCGGATTCAGTCAACTGCGCTTCCGCGGATGCATGGATTTGTCGAGAATATTCGCATCATCATCAAAGAAAGTGGCGCCAGCCTAGCACAACTCTTCGGGCCGGACACTTCCATTGCCGCCGGATCTCGCGACGCGGAAAACTTATCTCGCTACACCGGTGCCGCTCTCTACTCTGTTACAATCCTTGCCCGGACATCACATGCCGACGCGCAGCGGACTTTTCCCCCGCAATTTCAAGAAGACGTTTCCCATTGCCACTCGCGGGGAAGGTTGCTGGATCATCGCTGACGATGGGCGCCAATTCCTTGATGCTTCCGGGCAGGCTGCGGTCGTCAGCATCGGTCACGGTGTCGTTGAAATCGGCCGGGCCATGGCCGAGCAGGCGTCGCAGATCGCTTTCGCGCACACTTCGCAATTTCATACCGCTCCGGCGGAAAAACTTGCCGCACGGCTGCTAGCAATGTCCCCGCCGAATTTTCGAAATGGCGGGCGCGTCTATTTCACTTCCGGCGGTTCTGAAGCGACCGAAACCGCCATCAAACTCGCGCGCCAGTATCACCTCGAAAGTGGGCAGAAGGATCGCTACCGCGTTCTCTCGCGCCGCCAGAGCTATCACGGCAGCACTCTTGGCGCAATGTCCGTCAGCGGCAACGTGGCTCGCCGCGCGCCGTACGAACCGCTCATCGCGGAATGGGGACACAGTGCTCCGTGTTTCTGCTACCACTGCCCATTCGAAAAAACTTTTCCGCAATGCGAACTCGCTTGCGCCGACGACCTCGAAGTCCATCTGCTCGAACACGAAGCCGGTTCGGCCGCTGCTTTCATTTTTGAGCCGGTCGTTGGCGCCACTCTCGGCGCCGCGGTGCCTCCCGAAGGTTACGCGACGCGCATCGCGGAAATCTGCCGCAAGAACGGAATTCTCCTGATCGCCGACGAAGTGATGACAGGAATGGGCCGCACGGGAAAACCGTTCGCTGTCCAACATTGGGGCATTGAGCCGGACATGATTCTGGCGGGGAAAGGAATCGCGAGCGGTTACGCACCGCTTGGCGCTGTGCTTGTTTCCGCGCGCGTCGTCGAGGCGTTCGAGCGCGGCTCCGGCGCTTTCATGCATGGCTTCACGTATCAGGCTCATCCCGTCTCTGTGGCTGCGGGCAATGCGGTTCTCGACTATCTCGAAGCGCACAAGCTTTTCGATCGCGTGAGTGCCACGGGGGAGAATCTGCGCATCGCTCTTTCTCCGCTGCGATCGCATCCAAACGTGGGCGACGTTCGCGGCCTCGGCCTTCTTCTCGGCGTGGAGTTTGTCAAAGACAAAATGACTCGCGAGCCTTTTCCAAAAGAACAAAATATCGCCGAGAGAATTCGCCACGCTTGTCTGGAAGAAAGTGTGCTTACCTATCCAACGCAAGGCTGTGTTGACGGCACGCGCGGCGATCACATCCTTCTCGCGCCGCCCTTCACGATTTCGACCGAGGAATGCGCGCTGATCGCTCGCGCGCTCCAGTCGGCGGTGACAAAAGTGTATTCGGTTTGATTCGGCACCAGGTCAAGATTGTTCGTTGCAATACGGTTGCTCTTTTTTTGGAGAACAAAATAAAAATGCGGCTTCCTTGGCGTACTCTTGCGGTCTCCTTCATTTCTTTGCTGATTTTGACCTTCGCGCTTTCTGCCCAGCTCAAACAGGACGCGCCGCCTGCGGCTCCGATTCTCGGTTTTTCCCCGCCGCACGCCGCCGCGGAGCACGAACTCGAAGCCACATTCCAGTCGATTCCGTCTCCCGAAAAAGCACGCGAATGGCACCGTACCTTCACCGCCGAACCGCACCCCGCTGCTTCAGAGCAAAATAATAAACTCGCCGAATTTGTCGCGGACGAATGGCGCAAGCAGGGTTGGGAAGACGTCACGCTGCGCCGCTACGATGTTTTGCACTCGCGCCCGCGCAGCGTCTCGCTCGAAATGACCGCGCCTGTCCATTTCACGGCGTCTCTGCACGAAGATGCTTACGACGTCGATCCCGATACCAAGAATCCCGCCGTCTCCGGCGCCTACTTTGGCTATTCCGCATCGGGCGACGTCACTGCCGAAGTCGTCTACGCGCACAGCGGCAATCCGGAAGATTACGATTTGCTTCGGAAAAACGGCATCAGCGTGAAAGGCAAGATCGTTCTCGTGCGCTATTCGAATCCGTACAGCTATCGTGGATTCAAGGCGCTCACCGCCGAGCGCGAAGGCGCGGCTGCCCTGCTTATCTATTCCGATCCCGCCGAAGACGGCTCGACTCGCGGCAGAGTTTTTCCCGATGGCCCGTGGGGCCCGGAGAGTCACATTCAGCGCGGCGCAATCACTTACGATTACATCGTTCCCGGCGATCCGACCACGCCCGGCTGGGCTTCCGTCGCGGGCGCAAAGCACATCGCTCCAGAAGCAGCGCTCTCGCTCCCGAAGATTCCTGCGCTCCCCCTATCGTGGCGCGACGCCAAGCCGCTTCTCGAAAACATGAACGGCCAAGAAGCGCCGAAGGATTGGCGGGGTGCTCTGCCCATCACGTATCGATTCAGCGGCGCGGTGAAGGTTCACGTGAAAGTGGATATGGACACCAGCATGCAGCCTTACACGGTCGTCGAAGCGCGAATTCGCGGCAGCAAGCTTCCGGACGAATGGGTTCTGCTGGGCAATCATCGCGACGCATGGGCCTTCGGCGGCGTGGATCCCTCCAGCGGCACCGCGTCCATGATGGAGCTCACGCGTTCTCTGGGCGAACTCAAGCAGCGCGGCATTCGCCCTCGCCGGACTATCGTGGTTTGCAGTTGGGATGGGGAAGAATACGCGCTCACCGGCTCGACAGAATGGGGCGAACAATTCGCCGATGACCTGAAGAAAAAACTCGTTGCTTATCTCAACGTCGATGAATCCGTCGCCGGAGCAGCCACCACCGCGGGCCCCGAGGGCCTGAGTTTTTCGCCGTCCGCCGTGGCTTCTCTCGCGCCGATGCTGGTGGAAGCTTCCAAAGACGTTCGCGCGCCTTCGGGAAAATCGCTTTACGAGGCGTGGCGAGCCACAACCATGCGCGATTCAAAAGCGAGCGCTGCGCCGTTCGACAGCGCGCTCGTGGAAACGCGCATTGGCAGCGGCTCCGATCACACGGTGTTTCTGAATCACCTCGGCCGCCCCGTGATCAACCTGGGTTTCACGGGCGACTACGGCGTCTATCATTCGATGTACGACGATCACTACTGGATGACGCATATCGGCGATCCCGCGTTCGAATACCACGTCGCGCTGACGCGCATTTGGGGACTCGTCGCGCTCCGTCTCGCCAACGCCGACATTTTGCCCTTTGACTTCGGCTCGAACGGAGCGGCGCTGGAGACTTTTCTTCATGAGCTGGAGCAAAAAAACAGAATCGATCCTCGTCTGCATCTGAAGAAACTCTATTCGCGGATCGGTCAGTTCGAACGATCCGGCAATCTGCTGCGCGAAGCCGTGGCGCGAGACCTCGCGTCGGGCCACGCCGCGCCGGAAAAGATGCAGCACCTCAACGAGCAGCTCCTTCAGGTCGAATCCAACTGGCTCGACCCTGCGGGGATTCCCGGGCGGCCGTGGTTCCAGCATCTCCTCTATTCTTCCCGCTACACCTACGCGCATCTGGAATTTCCCGGGCTCACCGAAGCCGCTGAGCGCGGCGACTGGCCCGCGGCAAAGGAGCAAGCCGCGCTGCTCGAAAGGTCAATTCAGAAAAACACCGGACTGCTTCGGATGGCTCTGGCCGGGATCCAATCGCGCTAGGGCGGTGTCAAATAGAGAGGCTGAATCGAAGAATCTGCATCGGAGGCCATCGTGAAAGAGTTTGTTTGGACGACTTGTTTGTTTTTTCTTTCCCTAGCATTATCGTCCCAGAATCCATCAGCTCCCAATCCGGAGCCGCGCGACGACGAGTACACGATCTATTCTGAAGTGATCCAAACCGAGTTCGGAAAGGAGGGAGTCGAACGTATCGTCATAGGCGACCATACGCTCATGGGTCTCCCGCCCGTCATGATGGGCATGACTCAATTCGGTAGCTCGGCCAATATGCAAAAAATCCGAGATACTGCAGCTAAGGAAACTCTTCAGGATTACGATCAGAAGAATAAGTCTTCAATTCCCTTGGACAGTAAGTTCTCGCTCAGGGTGCCGCTTGTTTTGATGTCGGAGGCCGAACGGGACCGGATCTTTCAAGTCAAAGGAAAAGGCGAAAAGAGATCGGGTAATCCAAAGGGATTTGAAGAATTTTACCGCCTGTACCCAAAGTCGCCGGGATTTGTGACCCTCTCTCGTGTTGGATTCGATGCCGTCCGAACGCAAGCCCTCGTGTACGTTGGCTATTTGTGCGGTGGGCTCTGTGGCGACGGCAAATTCTTCCTACTTGTCAAAGAGGGTGGTGTTTGGAAGATCCAACATGTAGCGATGACATGGATTTCATGATGCAATTGCATTCTTCCAGGAGTTGTCGATGACCCTTACAGCGATTTCACGAGCGTGCCGCTTCCTTTTACCGTTTGCAGTCGGATGCATTCTTTTCGGTCCCGCCTCGCTTCGCGCTCAGGAAAAGCCTGCCAAGCCTCGCGCCCGCGATCTCGGCGTTCCTTTTGACGGCACGCCCGGCCCGCTCAACGCCATCACCGACGTTTCCGGCGTCACCGTCGGACACACCACGCTCATCTCCGGCGAAGGCAAGCGCGAGATCGGCAAGGGCCCTGTCCGAACCGGCGTCACTGCCGTTCTCCCTCGCGGCATAGATTCCATGATGAATCCCGTTTTTGCGGGATGGTGGTCGCTCAACGGCAACGGCGAAATGACCGGCACGACCTGGGTCGAAGAATCCGGTTTTCTGGAAGGTCCCGTGATGATCACCAACACGCACAGCATCGGCGTGGTTCGCGACGCCGTCATTCAGTGGCGTGTTGGTCATGGCAAGCCCGATCCCACCGGCTACTGGTGGTCCCTGCCTGTGGTCGCAGAGACGTGGGATGGCTGGCTCAACGACATCAACGGCTTCCATGTGAAATCCGAGCATGTGTTCCACGCCATCGATTCCGCGAAGTCCGGCCGCGTTGAAGAAGGCAATGTCGGCGGCGGCACGGGAATGATCTGCGATGAATTTAAGGGCGGCATCGGTACATCGTCGCGCAAGGTAGACACGAAAATAGGCGAGTATACAGTCGGCGTTTTGGTGCAATGCAATTACGGACGGCGCTCCGATTTACGCATCGCTGGAGTGCCGGTGGGCCGCGAAATTCCCGAAGACCCTGCGTACGCTTCCACGTCCTTCAGCGATTCGGACCGCGGTTCGATCATCGTCATCGTCGCCACGGATGCTCCGCTCGTTTCGCATCAACTTAAGCGTCTGGCTCGGCGCGTTTCGCTCGGGCTCGGCCGCAACGGCAGTATTTCCGGCAACGGTTCCGGAGACATCTTCATCGCTTTCTCTACGGCCAATTCCGGTGCAGCCTTGCCGGAGAGTCTCGTTCATCTGACAATGATTCCGAATGATCGGCTGGATCCGCTCTTCGCCGCGACGGTGCAGGCGACCGAAGAGGCGGTGATTAACGCGATGGTTGCAGCCGAATCCATGACCGGAATCGATAATCACAAAGTAATTGCGTTGCCGCACGAAAAACTCCGCGCAGTGCTTAAGAAATACAATCGGCTCGCGCCATGACGCCCACTGAGTTCTTGAATTGGCTTGGTGATTGAACGACGAAGATAATGCGATTGCGTGCGTGTCAGGTCACCGGCACAGACATCTTTCGCGGTGGGTTGAAGAAGGGCATCGGTACGACTTTTGCGGATACGGTGTGGCGTGCTGCCTCTACCGTCATTTCCATGCTGAGCGTGGTGCCAACTGCGGAATGCTCGCGTGTTACGCAGGCGAGCGCGATCATTTTTTTCAGCGTCGGTGACCACGTCGTCGAAGTGGCTTTGCCAACCTGCCGACTGCCGCGATACACCGGCACGGCGGTGCGCGACGCCATGCTCGGTACCTGGGGCGCCATCTTCATTTTGTCGTAGAGCGATTCGACTTCGTTCCAATTGATCTCCAGCCCGACGAGGGCCCGCTCCGCACCTTTCTTAGCTTCTTGTGAAAGCGCTTCGCGCCCCACGAAATTGTCTTTCTTCAAATCCACGAGCCTCCCCAGTCCGATCTCGGCCGGCGAATATTTCTGCGACTCGATGAGCGCCTTCTTGCTCGAGATGTAGTCTACTTCGATCAAGATCAGCCCGGCTTCGATCCGCGCGATGTCCAGCGCGATCATTCCCGCGGGATGAATATCAAATGCTTTGCCTTTGGCGACCAGCGCGTCCCACACTTTGACCGCGTCGCGCCACGGCATCCACACTTCGAAGCCCAAATCGCCCGTGTAGCCCGTTCGCGAAATGTCCACCGGCACGCCCGCAATCTTTCCTCGCGTGACGCGAAAATACTTTAGGTTGGTGATGTTCGCATCCGCCGCCGCGTGGAGCAGTTTCCCCGAAGTCGGCCCCTGCAGAGCCAGCGCCGCGGTCTGCTCCGAAATGTCTTCAATCTTTACATCCAAACCCAGCGCATTCTGCTGAAACCACCGCAAACTCGGGTCCGCCGCCGTCCAGCGATACTCGTTCTCGCCCAGCCGCGTAATCGTTCCGTCATCGATCACTTTTCCTTCAGGATCGCACCAGCAGCAGTAAATCACCTGATCCACGGCCACCTTATTAATGTCGCGCGAAATCACGCGGTTTACGAATTTCGTGGCGTCCCGGCCGGTCACGCGGTATTTGAAGAGCGGGGAAATATCGATCAGCGCCGCGGAATTGCGGATGGCGTTGTACTCGTGCTCGTGGTGCATCTCGTAAACGCTGACGGTGTAATAGCCCGACCATTCGCGGTAGTTCAGGCTCTCGCAGAGCGCCAGCGTTCTCTCATGAAACGCAGTTCCTACGGGCAAGGATCCTCCAGATACGCATGCGGCTGACGCCGCAACAAAGACACTGGATTATAGGTGCGAATTCGCCACCGTCGCAAGGTTCGCTTCACAGAAGATAGAATAAAGATGGAGAGCGTCGATCTTGAATACTTGCCTTCCGGTGACCGCCATCACTGTTTTCCTTCGCAGAAGTGCGGTACCAAGTCCACGGAGAAGGCTGACGCCGCTTTACAGTTGGTCGAGGCTGGCCCTATAGTCATCTGGCGACCGCCTTCGGACACCGCATGCGAAAAATCTACCTCTCCCGGACCGCAGTGCTTTACTGCCTGCTTTTGTTCAGCGCGAGCTTTTGCGCAGCGGAAG
>JBGQDD010000072.1:0-10650 GCA_041495665.1 Candidatus Acidiferrum sp. | reverse complement strand
TTTGAGAACGTGTAGTTGGCGTGGAACTGCAGATAATTACCGGCGCGCTCCGAGGCCGAGAGCGTCAACCCGTGGTAGATGCTGTTCCCGCTGTTGTCCGTGGAGTAGATCAGCCCGGCCAGTAGCCAGAGCGGACCGCTGAAATTATCTTTTCCAGCAGCGAACCCTGGCAGCGGCGGGATTGCCGTACCTGGCCCTGCCGCTGAACAAGGAAGCTGCCCGCTCTGAGCGCCCCCAACAGGACAAACATTCAGGTTTTCCGCACGCACCTGATGGTGCGAGGAAACGAAAAGATACCCGACGTTGAGCACCAGCCCATGCCCAATTTCCCGGTCGATCTCCAGGCTGCTCTGCTCCGAGTAGGGAATCTTGCTGTTGGCTTCCACCGTGCCGTCACCCACGCTGGAAAATAGACCCTTGGTGATGTCGCTAATGAGATTGACAACCGGATAGGTGCCATTCATGACTAAGTTCGTGGCCGGCACCGTGGGATTCAAGGGCGTGCCCGGAACAAAGGGCAACTGGCTCAAGGCGTACGGGGCGTTAAAGGCGCCCTTTCGAAGATTCGGAAGATTAACCCCCGCAAGATCGACCGGACGCTGCGGGAAAGTCACGAACAGGAAAGAGAGATTGTAACGGTCGTCGAAGATGCCAGACCCGGCACGGATGACCGTGTGTTTATCCGGAGAATAGGCCAGCCCCACTCTCGGCTGGAAGCCTTTGTAGTTATCGTTGATTTGCTTCTCCAGCCCCTTCTCAAAATCCCAGCGGATGCCGTAGTTCAGGGTCAGTTTGTGATTCACGCGCCATTGATCCTGCGCGAAGAATCCGTAGTAGCTGTGGTTGATGTCGGCGAAGTAGTTCTTCGTCTGATCCGCCGGATAAGCCGCCTTCCAGTTGGTATTCACGGGGGGCGGTGTCGTAAGGTTCACAACGCTGTTATCGGCGTTACCAACCGGAGAAGGCCACAATATGACCGCTATGCCATTCGCGAAGTCCCCAGGATTGGGCCCCGCAGCCGCAGGGAAAGGAGACCCACCGTTCTGACCGGGGTCCCCATTCGGCGGCAGCGCCATGGGACACGGTCCTTCGGCAAAATTGGATGTTAGGAAATTGGCGTTCCCTGGGACAAAACTCGGATTCTTCACCGACTCCACATGGTTGGCAAAATCCACCAGGCAGTTGACGCCGGGCAGCACGATACGCATCGGGCTGAACCCCGGCCAGATGACATGGTCGTTGAGGTAGTTGTAGTCCACTCCAAATTTGGCTAGGTGCGCGCCCTTGACCCAGTACAACGAGTCCGAAACCTGCGCGCGGCTCTCGTAGGTCGCATCGAATACCCCGAAGTTATGGCCCATCAAAATCGAGTTCGGCAGGTCCAGATTCGGCTGGCCCGTGACTCCCGGGAAGGTCGAGTGGCGCCGCGCGTACTGCACCAGGGCGGTGTTGATCAGGTCGGGCTTGAGCTGCGAGGACAAGATGCCGACCAGGGACTGATCGCGCAAGTAGTTATTGTGGCCGCTGCTCGGTGCCCCGATGCCGCCGCCATCCAGCGTCTCGCCCACCAGCACGTTCAAATTCCGGGCATCTTCAATGTTGTAGCGCAACGACAAGCGATTGGCGTTATTGAGCTGATGATCTAGCTTGAAGAGACCCCTCTCTGAATCCGCCGTCTTCAGGATCCCGAGATTTTCGGGATCGATCGCCAATAGCGCTTTGGCGCTGTTGATCAGCGCCAGGTTCGTGATCAGTGTCGTGGGATACGTCGGAGCCTCCCCGCGCCGCTGGCCCTCGAAATTCATGAAAAAGAATGTCTTGTCTTTCTTAATCGGGCCGCCCAGCGTCGCGCCATACTGGTTTTGCCGCAGAGTATTCGGCTGCGGGTTCGCAACCGTGGAAGGCTTCAGCAGCGATCGCGCGTTGGTGGCGTTGTTCTGCAAGTAGTCGTAGATCGAACCGTGGAGATCGTTCGTTCCCGACTTGGTGATGATGTTGACGATGCCACCGAGTGCCCGCCCTTGCTCCGCTCCGAAGCCGTTGTTGACCACGCGAAATTCACTGACGGCTTCCTGCGAGGGCGTGCCGCGCTGCGAGCCCGTCGCCGTGTTTACGGTGTCCGCACCATCCACCGTGACCATATTGCTCAAGTCGCGCATTCCACCAAAAGAGATTCGCGTGACTTCTGACTCCGTGATCGTGGACTGCAGGCTGGTGCGCCCCGTGGCAACCCCGGGCGTCAAGAGCGCGAAATCCGTGAACAAACGGCCGCTGATCGGGAGGGAGTCAATCTGGCTCGAGCTGATCACCTGGCTGACCTCCGTCCGCGTGGGCTCCACCGGCGGGGTCTCGGTCGTGACGATCACTTTCTCCGCGCTCGCTGCGACTTTGACCGTGACGTCGATGGTGGCCGCTTGTCCCACGGTCAGCACGATGCCCGTCTGCGTCGACCTCGCAAAACCCGGAGCTTCCGCAGTCAATTCATAGCGTCCGGGGGGCAGGCTGGCAAGTACATACAATCCGTTATCGTTCGAAACCGCCGTGTACGTGCGATTGGTTTCCGTCTCCCGCAAAGTGATGGCCGCTTTCGCAACCGTGCCTCCGCTCTCATCGCGGACCGCCCCGTTCAATTGCGCCGCGCTGCCGCCGACTTGCGCGAAAGACGGTTTCGCAAATCCTCCAAAAATTACCATCCCAAGAACGGCCAACAGCCCTAAACGTCGCCTCATAATTCACCCCTTAGAATAACGTTTCGAACGGACGATTCTTCCTAACAAAATCAGCGAATCTTCGTAACAAAATTCTAAATACACCCCGCCTGGAGAGCACATCTACTGCCTGCCCTGCCAGCTTGTCAAGCCTTTAATCGAGCAATCGTGCGAATATCGGCTGGACGCAATTTCGGGAATGCTTGCGTGCATGATTTTTTTGTGCACGATCGCGATTGATTGGTGATCACTGCTTGCAAAAAAAAGAACAGTGCGTTTCGAAACAAAAGCTGCGTTCGCGATTGCTTCCTTGTTTCTATGCGCAGTCACGATTGCTTGCCTGTTGCTATCGGCGGTCGGCGTCGATTTTGACAACGGGCACCTCCGAGTCTGTCGCAGCGAGCGTTTGAACGGGCGCGCCGCGCTCTTTTTCTTCCCGGTTTTGGTGCTGCACGAGGGAGGCAATCGCAACGGGCACTGGTGAAGAATTTCCGGGGCGGCTGTCGCGGGCAAGAAAAAAATTGACCCACGAACTCGTTCCTTTCAGAGCCCGAACTGGTGGAGGAATATAGACCCTGAGATCTTCGAGTCGGTTTGCGGATTTTGCGCGTTCGTAAACCGCCGTCCAGATACACGGTTTGTCAACCACTTCACATTGGCCGTTTTTCGTTCCGCCGCAGGGACCATTGCGCATATTCTTCGGGCAAGTCTGCGGACACACGTATTCCATTTGCCCCAAAACGCAATTCCCACACGTCTGACATCCAAAGAGTGGTGACTTGATGGCGAATTCGAGGCGCTCCAGTCCATGGGAGAGAACGGGCTTCTTGTCCACCCAGCGGAACAGACTCACCAGAAACTTTCGCAGCTGGCCTTCTTTGTTGACCGGGAAAATTCGGCTCGAGGCATCAAGAAAGCGCGGAACAACTCCGCGTTTTTTCGGCGGTGCTGCTGGCGAACCGAAAAAATAGAAACCATTTTTCGGGGCGTAGTTCAGCTCTTCCGCAAACTCTTCCCAGCGCGGTGCGATCGCTTCTGACCTACGGATAATCCATCGCACGCGGTCCGCCTGATGGTCTCCGCCCAAATAAGCTCCGGCATAGCCGAGGCCGCGAAGAACAGCGACCATGCGCGATGCCCGTTCGAGTCGCGCGGCCAGCCCGGCGTCCGATCCCTGTATTTCCGAACGAATTTTTTCCAATAACTCGGGAGAAACCCAGCATCCGGGGGGCTCTCCCTTGGCCATTTTTTCCGCCGCTTTGCCACTTAGGACGTAAACATTCCCCAACAGCGGCACGCGGATCGAACGCTCATCCAGGTATCGTTTCAGCTCGCGAAACTTTTGCATGTCGTACCCAAGCTGGGTGATCACGCAATTCGCTCCCGCCGCAATTTTCTTCTCCAGCTTTAGATACTGGTAAGCACAATCAGCCTCGGCATACTTGAACGGAGATACGGCAACGGAAATCCAGAACGGCATTCCATGCTGACGCGCTTCGTTGATGAGTTGCACGAGTTGCACGGAATCCAAATCGAACAGATCCTCGGGAGACTGGATACCCGCGGTTTTGGGATAGTCCCCGGTCAGCGCCAAAACGTTCTCGATGCCGAGGGCATGGAGGTCCTCAAGCGTTCTCCATACCGTCGCTCGCTCGCGGCCAACACAGGTGAGGTGAATATTGGGTGTGAGCCCGCGGGCTCGCGCGGCAGTTCCCACGCGAACGGGATCGTGACCGAGCGCGCCGCCGGCATAGCTCGTGATGCTCCCTGCAACGACGCCGGGCACTTGCGCCAGTTTTGAAGCGACTTCAAGCAGGCGAGCTTCCCGCGTCAAACGGCTAGCCACCAATTCCACAACGTAGCAGAATCGGCCGACGCTCAATGATTCCCGCAATGGGTTCGGTGCAGTCACTTTAGTGTTTCAGCTCCTTGCGGACCAGTCGCGTCCCTTCCACCATGGCGCTAAGTTTTGCAAAAGCTACATCGCGAGGCAGGTGCAGGCACCCGCAATCCGGCAGAACAAAAATCCGCTCTGCCGGAATCACCTCAAGCGCCTTTCGAATGCGCTCCGCAACCAAGTCCGGCGTCTCGATGGCTTGCGTCTTCACGTCGATGACGCCAATGCCCAGTTCGAATCGCGCCGGCAGTTCGCGGAAAAGCTCCAGGTCTTCGCCACCGCGCCGGGCGAATTCCAAAGTGAGCTGGTGCACTTTCGCATCCAGAATTCCAGGGAGCAAATATCGATAGCTGCCTTCCCAGGAAGGCTTCCCGTAACGATTTCCATAACAAATGTGCACGGCGATTTTCGCTTCGACACCTTCCACCAGCGCGTTCAGAGCCTTCACGGCCCACGCTAAATCATCGGGAAATCCCGAATAGTTGGGCTCGTCAATTTGGATAAACCGCGCTCCGGCCTTGGCGATGGCCTTTAGCTCGGGATTCATCACCCGCGCAAGGTCCATCGCAAACTCTTCCTCGCTCGGATAGTATTCGTTGCGGATGCGCTTCGACAGAGAATGAGGACCCGTGACGCAGAATTTTGTTTCCCGCTCGGTGTTCGCTCGCAAGAATTTGAAATCTTCCACGAGGCCAAGCGGAGCGGTGGGGAGCTTGCCGAGCACCTTGCTGTCGTAGAAGTCGTAGTGAAATTTCTTGGAGGCATGGTCGATTTGTACGCCCGGGAGCCGCTCCGCGAAATAGTCGATCATATTATCGCGGCGCAACTCTCCATCGGTGATGATGTCAAGACCCGCCACTTCCTGGTCCTTGATGGCGGCTTTGACGGCCGTATCGTGGATCTCGTCGAGGTCACGGCGGCTGATGCGCCGGGCGTAGTATTCGGTCTTGAGCCGCTCGAGCCAGCCCGGCATCGAGTAACTGCCAACTACGGTGGTCGGAAGAATGGGAAGAGTCATCGGCATTACTCCCGTTGCGTGGTGTAGAGAATCGATGTCTTCGAACCCTTCCGATAATGGAATGGTGCGAAGTGCACGTCGTACCCGGCGCGTTCCCCGACTTCGCGAAGCAGCGCGCCATTTACCCAGTTCACGATGGATCCGTCCAGTTTTCCCGGTCCATGAAAACCCAGCCGGTATTCGTTAAAGTTTGTGACGAAAATATCCTGTACCTGCAGGAAGCCGCGCGGATGAAGCAATGGCAGCGTGTTGTGAAAGCTTTCGAGCGCGCCCGAACTCAGATGAAAACGAACGTCGCTGGGCGCCTGTGCCAATACATCCTCAAGCTGAGAAGCCCGCAGGTCGCCGGGGATGGAAACGCCGGGCAGATCGTCCAGGTTCACGAGCCGCTCTTCGAGGCGCATCGCTTTCCAGACTTCCTGCCAGAAAGCCAGGCCGCGGCGGCGATCCGAGAGGTAATCAGGACCGCCTTCGAGCAGCCGGTTCACTGTCTGAGGGATTTCCGCAACGGGAATTTCCAGCTCCTTGCTGATGCGCTGCGCGTCCGCCGGTGGAATGTAGGCCCGTACCTGAACCGCGTAGAGGCGACCATCCCTGCGCGCGAATTCCTCATCCGGAAGGTTGTCGTACACGTTCGTCAAATGAATGTGAAGAATCTTGTGGCGCAGGAACGCGAGATTCTTCAGGGGATTGAGGGCATCCAGAACCACGAAGCTGCATAGCTCGAGATGCTCCTTGACCGCGGGGCGGGAACGTTCCAGCGTTGCCAGCGAATAGTCGCCGAGAAGAAATTTCAGGCGCGGATAGTAGTTGGTTCCGCGTTCCCGGTCGAGCGCATGAAACCGCGCCAGCCAGAGGCCGGAACGAGTTCCCATGCCCACCCCAATTTCCATGACAAAAAGCTCTTCCGGTAACTGCTTGCGGTTTTCCAGGTCCCGGAGCAAGGTCCAAAAATCCGCCACGCAATCCGCCACGGCGGCAGGATGGTTGGCGTCCGACTTCCCACCGGGCAGGGCCTGCTCGTAGCCTCTCCCGGTGAATTGCTCCCAATCCGCCAAGCGATGCCAGTAGAGCCGGTTGAATCCCCACGCGATGCTCTCGCGAAACGACCGGAAGTCTTCCAGGAGCACTCCTTCCGGATTAGGACGGGCCAGATCAGGCGGTGGCGGATCAGCGGCGTTCCCCATCGTTCGCAGAATGGCTTCGCGCAGGCATCCGGGCGTCACCTGGCGGATATCGATGTGCACTTCGAGCCCCGGAACCTGCTCTGGCCGGTCGCTGGCCGCCCTGGTAGCCATAACGCATTCTCGAAAATTCTGGCGGTACTGAATCCAATCCAGCTGCACTCGCAGCCGCGCAAACTGCTCCTGCTCGATGTGCCCCTCTTCCAGCAGCGAATAGAAAGTGTCCACCACTTCCTGCGTGGTGCTCGCAGCAGGCTTCCTTTGCAGATGGTTCAGTTGCACAATCATCGTTCACAAACCACGCGCACGCCTGCACCTCAGCCGCTGACAAAATTTTCCGTTAAACGCTCGCCGCTTGCCGCGCAACCACGGACTTCACCGCAGTCACAATTTTCTCTTCGTTGGGCAGCACGTAATTCTCGAGCGGCTCGCTGAAGGGAATCGACGTATCCAGCGCCGTCACCATCTTGAGGGGCGTCTTCAGCGCGTTGCCACCGTGTTCAGCCACCTCCGCAGCGATGATCGCAGCCGCGGAAGCATGACGCGTGGCCTGGTCCACCAGGACGAGCCGTCCCGTCTTCTTCACCGACTTGATGATGGTGTTGATGTCGAGCGGCGCCAGCGTCCGTGGATCGATCACTTCCGCGCTGATTCCCTGCTGCGCCAGCAGCTCGGCAGCGGCCAGCGATTTCTTCACCATCCATCCGGTGGCCACGATGGTGACGTCGGAGCCCTCGCGCTTGACGTCCGCGACACCGAAGGGAATCACGTATTCGCCTTCCGGCACCGGCCCCTTATCGAGAGTCAGCATGTAGTGGTGGAGATACACCACGGGATTGTCGTCGCGAATCGCCGCGGCCATCAATCCTTTGGCGTCCGCGGGGGTCGAAGGCAGAGCGATTTTCAATCCGGGAATTCCCATCATGGCGTGGTAAATGCAATTGGAGTGCTGCCCCGCCCATCCTGCCGCGAAGCCGTAGCCGGCTTTGAAAACCAGCGGCACTTTGACTTGCCCGCCTGACATGTAGCGCAACCGCGGCGCTTCGTTAATCAGCTGATTGAAAGCCACCAGCATGAACTCGCTCATCCACAACTCGACGATGGGCCGAAGCCCGGTCATAGCCGCGCCGACCGCAGCTCCCATCTCCGCGGTCTCGGATATGGGCGCGATGCGGACGCGTTTCTTGCCGAACTTTCTCAGCATGGGGTCGCGCTCCGTCATTGCGAGATTCTGGCCGAACAGAATCACATTGGGATCGCGCTGCATCTCCTCGGTCATCGCCGTGCCGATCGCTTCGCCGTACATCATTTCGCGCGCCATAGCTCCTCCTCGTTTTCGTTACGCGTACACGTACTTGACCGCTTCTTCGGGCGCGGGCTTGGGGCTGGCCAGCGCGAACTGCACCGCGTCTTCCATTTCCGCCTGCGCTTCAGCTTCAATGCGCTTGGCATCGGCAATCCGAAGGGTGCCCTTTCGAACGAGCGCCGCGCGAAAACGCGGAATCGGGTCATTCTTCTTCGCCGCCGCGAACTCCGCTTTCTTTCCGTACACTTCCACAGCTTCGTGCTCCGGGAACTGCGTCGGCACCGGCGGCACGGTGATGGCGTTGCCGTGCGCGCTCAAGCGATAGAACTTCGCTTCAATCAAGCTTGGCCCTTTTCCGCTGCGGGCGCGGGCGGCGGCCTTCTGTACTGCCGCATAAACTTTGAGCGGATCGGTGCCGTCCACGGTCACGCCGGGAATGCTGAAGGCCTTCGCTTTTTGTGAAAGCGGGTCTCCCGCGATGAAGTTCGCATCTTCGAGGCTGATGTGCGTGTAGGCCTGGTAGTGGTTGTTCTCCAGGATGTACACGATGGGCAGCTTCCACACAGCGGCCAAGTTTAAAGATTCGTAGAAGGCTCCCTGCTTGGTGGAACCGTCGCCGAAGAAACAGTGAACGACCTGGCCGGTATCTTTCACCTGCGCGGTAAGCGCCGCGCCGGTGGCGTGCGCGATGGCCTGTCCGATAATTCCCGATGTGCCGGGAAAATGATGTTCCGGGTCCGCCAGATGCATGGAGCCGCCAAAGCCGCCGCAAAGACCGTCCTTGCGGCCGTAGATCTCCGCCATAATCTTTCGCGGCGAGGTGCCGAGCACGAGCGGGTAGCCGTGGCAACGGTAACTGGGCATCGCCAGATCGTTCTTCTCGCGAGTTGCGAGCGTGCCGACGATGGTGGCTTCCGCGCCGTCGCCGAGATGCGTATGCCCGCGGATCACTCCGGGGTGTTCGACGAAGGTGCGCTTGACGCGTTCTTCAAACTCCCGGATGCGCACCATCTGCTTGTACATCCACACCAGCCGGTCTTTTGTGAGCGCCTTTTTCTTTGCCATTTGCGGATTTCTCCTTGCTTCCTTGCTTTAAAATTTGGGCAGAGTTTCCCCGGGCTCGCCGATGCAGCCGAGCGGATCGCCAACGGGCACCTCGGCGTCCACTGCGGCAACGATCTTGAGCAGCACACCCGCCACGGGCGAATCGAGCTCGTAGTTCACCTTATCGGTCTCCAGCTCCACGACCGGCTCACCTTGCTTGATCTTGCTGCCTTCCTTTTTGAACCAGCGTACCACTCTGGCCTTGGTCGTCGGGATTCCACCCGATTTGGGAACTCGTAAAATCGTAACGATGATGGCCCTCCTCAGTTTGCGGCTTCAAGAATCGTCACCGCGCACGCCGCCAGGTCATTGCCGATCAGCCCGCCGCCGTTCTCCGCCAACCCGATGTGGGCATATGGAACTTGCATGACGCCGGCTTCTCCGCGCAATTGAATGCACAGTTCGTTCAGCATCATGAGACCCGTGGCGCCGATCGGGTGTCCTCTTGAAACCAATCCTCCCGAAGGGTTCACCGGGAGCTGCCCGTAGCGAGACGTTGCTCCCGAGGCTGTGAACGGCCCGCCCTGCCCGCGCGGACAAAATCCCAGATCTTCCACCAAGTGGATTTCCGCGAAAGAAGTGGCGTCGTGAAGCTCGACGACGTCGATGTCGTCCGGCTTGAGCTCCGCCATCTGAAAGGCGCGGCGCGCGGCCAGCACCGGGGATCGTTCGTCTTCCCAGGTGGCGCGGAAACGCCCGCCCGCCACGGCGTGTCCCCGGACGCGCACAGCACGGCTGCGAGATTTCTCCGGCATCTCGCGGAGCTTCGCTTCCGAGCAGAGGAGGGCAGCTGCCGCGGCATCACCAATGGGCGCGCACATGGCGCGAGTGAGCGGCTCGCAGACCATGCGGTCGGCGAGCACGGCATCGGCGTCCATGGGAAAGCGATATTGGGCGCGCGGATTGGCGACGGAGTTCGTATGGTTCTTTGCGGCGGCACAGGCAATCTGCGCGGCCGTCGTGCCATATCGCGCCATGTGCGTCTTCGCCCAGAGCGCGTAGATGTCCATGGCAATCGAGCGTTCGGGACTCGGCTCGAATTGCGTACCGCAAGCGCTAGCCATGCTTTTGTAGAGCTCCATCCAGTCCTGAGGATCCAGAAAATCCGTTCCCTTTTCGAGCCGGACAAAAAACTCCGCTCGTCGCGCCGGGTCGTACATCTTCTCCATGCCGATGGCGAGCGAAACTTCGCACTGCCCGGAAAGGATGTCCTTCCACGCCCCGTTGAAGGCGAGGCTGCCGCTGGCGCAAGCCGCTTCGACGTTGGTGGTAGCCACTCCGGCGGGGAGCAGTCCCTCTTCCACGAGCGGCAGCAGGCAGACCTGGCCTCTCACGTTGGGCTGGCCCCAGAAGTCCAGCATCATGTTGCTGAACCACACGTGCCCGATCGTGCAGCCACGGATGCCGGCATCATTCAGGGCGCCCAAATAGGC
>JBGQDD010000071.1:0-10757 GCA_041495665.1 Candidatus Acidiferrum sp. | reverse complement strand
CTTTGGCAAAGAGGGTACCCCACCCCCCGTGTTTTTTGTCACAGAGTGCGCAATCGTTTGAAAATAAAAGAGTTGTGTTTTTTAGAGATACAAAAAAGTGCAAAAGAGTGCAAAAGAGTGCGCAAGGATATGAAAAGAAAAGGAATAGGGGATAGGGAATTGGATGTTCCGAGGAATCCGCCGCCCTCCGCACCCCCTACGCCTCCCCATCAATTCGTATCATTAACAAAAGAAAAGAGTTGCGAGAGGAGTATTTTGCAAATGATTGATTCTAATCGAGATGTATTCGGGTGTACAGGGCAAGCCTGAGACGGAATCAAGGCCCCGGAAGGAAGAAAAGCGGGAGCAAGCTCCCGCACTCCAAATGGAGTTATCTACAGGGTTAATTATGCCAGAGGAGTAGGAAAAGTCAAGGAAAACTTTGCAGCGAAAACTTTGCCGGGAAAACTTTGCCGTGCGAGCGAGCGGACACCGGCAAGCAATTGCAAAGGTTCAGCCTTTCGCGCCGCGTCTTCACTTCTGGCGAAAACGCGGCGATCGGCACCCTGGACAGTACTGACGACTGAAAACTTCTAGTTGACCCAGTTGTCGGGGCGGGAGGGCGGTTCTTTCTTGTGCTTGTTGATGTAGACCTGGAAGCGCTTGCGATTGCGGCGGTGCTGCCAGTCGGTGACGGTGTTGCGGACGCCGTAAAGGAACGAGCCGCGACGGAGATAGACCCAGCCGACCAGCATGCCACCGAGATGACAGAGGTGGCTCACTTTGTCATCGCCCAGGCCAAAGGTTCCCAGAAAAGTGAAAGCGGCCATGATGCCAACCACCATGCGCATGCTAATAGCCACGGGGAAAGGGAAGAGATAGACGCGCCGATCGGGAAAAAGTATGGCGCACGCGATTAAGATTCCAAAGATGGCGCCGGAAGCGCCGATGGTGGGGACATACGAAAATCCGTGGCCGAAGAGCGCGGGTACCGTCTTCACAATAACATTGATGATTCCCGCGCCCACTCCGGTCAGGAAGTAATAACGCAGGAAGCGATTTCGTCCCCAAACCAGTTCGAGCTCACGGCCGAACATCCAGAGCATGAACATGTTCGTGAGGATGTGCCAGATGGTGGAGACTTCGTGAAGAAAGAGATAGGTGAAGGGTTGCCAGATGCGCAGGCCGGGGAACACACCGGCCGGTACGAGGCCGAACCACTTGACAAGTCCATCGTAGGCGGGCCGCCCCGAAAAGTGATAGAGCAAAGCTTCAAGAATGAAAACCGCGAAATTCGCGATGAGGAGAAGCTTCACACCCGGAGTGATGTAGAAATTGAAGCGAACTTCGTAGCTCTTGATGCCCGACCGTGTACCCATACTCTTCGAGTTTACGGCGGCTCAGTACATCCGTCAAAGTGTGGCACACGTATCTATCCTGGATTTCGCATGACCGCGCGGCAGTATTCACGGAGAAGCAGGCAGGACGTGACGGAACGAAGTTCGATGTGGCGAGCAAGAACGACGGAGGGTGTGGTTCAGGCTGAGGATGAAAGAAAAGCGGCGGCAAGCCGCCGCACTCCAAAGTGGCCGAGTCGGAGGGCGCGCCGCACAGGGCAGCCGCAGGCGGGGCGGATTCTGGTGAGAAATGCAGGCTACCGTTTTGCGCGAGTCTTTAGCGATTAATTCAGCTTCTTGCGGGCGAAATAGAAGAGCGAGGCCGCGAGAAGCGCGAACATGAGGATGCCGAGTAGGTTGCTGGTCGCGAGAGGTCCGAGCAACTTTGGACCGAAGGCAAATAGATCCGCACGCCAGGGGAGACGAAGAATGGAGGTGAGGAAATGTGGGACGCGATTGGAGATTTCCGGGTCCTGCAGAAGATTGATGATGATGCCGAGCAGACCGAAGACGCCTCCGGCGGCGATCAGGCCGCTGGAATAGAGCGCCCCGGGGCTCGCCTCGCTATCCGTGCTCTCCCCTTCCTTCTTTTTTAAGCTTGCTTCCACAGCCCAGCGGACCAGGCCCCCAGCAAACATCGCGCCGGTTGTCGCGATGGAAAGATAGGAGCCGGTGGCAAAGGCCAGGGAGCGAACGCCGAGAACTTCCACCGCGATCACCAGGGCGACGCCCATGAGCACCAATCGCCAGGGCAGGCGCTGATTTAAAATGCCATGAATCACGGTGGCCATTAGCCGCGCCTGGGGAGCCGGAGCCTTGTCACCACCGATCCCTTGGGCCCACTGGAACTGGATATGTTTCGTTGATGGATCATAGAGATACTCGCCATCGGGAATTTCGTGGGAGCTCAAGGAATTGATGAGGACGTAGTTTTTTCCCAGATGCGTAAAGGTATCCCTTTCGACTTTGACGCCCTCGGGCAAGGCTTGTACATTGACCGGAATCTCCGTGGGGATATATTTTTCCAGCCCTTTGTTCATCAGATTGAGGGTTGCACCGATGGCGATGGTAGAAACAGTAACGCCGATGAGCAGCCCTAATTGCTGATAGGATGGCGTGGCACCAACGAGATAGCCGGTCTTCAAGTCCTGCGAGGTGGCGCCAGCGATAGCCGCAGCCGTGCAGACCACGCCACCAATCATCAACGCCAGCACCTCGTAATTAGGCGTCGTCCAGCCAGCCACGAAAAAGATCGCGCACGTAGCCATGAGCGTAGCGATGCTCATGCCGCTGACCGGGTTGGAAGAATTACCGAGAAGCCCGCTGATGCGGGCCGCCACGGTTACAAAGAGAAAACCAAAGATGGTGACGAAGACACCAGCGAGAAGATTTTGATACCAGCGCGTGTCGGCGCCTTTCATCGGATGAAACGTCAGCAGCACCCACATCAAGAAAATGATCAGCAGCGAGCCCAGAACGACCCAGCGCATGGAGACGTCGCGGTCGATTCGGCTGGAAGCGGTCGATTGGCCAGCGCCCTCGGCGCGCACGTCCTTCAAGCCGGCACGCAGGGCGGAAACGATAGTAGGTAGCGTGCGCAACAGGGTGATCAATCCTGCGGCGGCGACGGCACCAGCGCCCATGGGGCGGATGTAACTGCGCCAGAGGTCATCCGGCGTCATGAGCGGAATGGGAATGGTGGAGGGATAGATCGGTGTGTTGCCGGCAAGCTGCCCATAAAACTTGATGGCGGGCATCATGACCAGCCACGAGACGATGCCGCCGGCGAACAGAATGCCGGAGACCCGGGGGCCGATGATGTAGCCGACTCCCAGATATTCAGAGGTGATGGCCGCTCGAAAACTCGCTCCGGGGAACCAGCTTGGCCGGCTTTCCGGCTGCGATGTCCACGCTTGAACGGTGTTCATCAGGAAGGTGTAAGCGCCGCCGAGACCGAGTCCCCAGAAAACGCGGCCTGCGAAGGAGCCGCCGCGTTCGCCGGCGACGAGCACGTCGGCGCAAGCAGTGCCTTCGGGAAATACCAGGTTTCCATGTTCCTTGACGATGAGCTGACGCCGCAGCGGGACCATGAAGAGCACGCCGAGCCACCCACCTAGAAGAGCCAGCGGGAATATCCGCCAAAATGTGAATTCGGAGCCGAAGCCGAGAAAGATCAACGCCGGAATCGTGAACATGACGCCGGCGGCGAGGGATTCGCCCGCCGAGCCGGTGGTCTGGACGATGTTGTTTTCAAGGATGGTGGAGCGGCCGAAGGCGCGAAGGATGCTGATGGAGAGCACGGAAATGGGGATCGAGGCGGAAACGGTGAGCCCGGCACGCAGGCCGACGTACACCGTCACCGCGCCGAAAAGCAGTCCGAAGAGCGCACCAAGGATGACCGCGCGAATGGTGAATTCTTTTGGACTCTCTTCGGCCGAAACGTAGGTGCGGAATTCACCCGGGGGTGCCGTGGAACTCCATGGACGTTCGGTCACTGAATCCTCCCCATTTGCCGGAATCGGAAGACGATGCTGCCCCTGTGCGGGGGATTATGCCGCAGGTGGGGGACGTGGGGAAGAGAATCCTCGCCGCACGAGAGGAATCGCTCCATCCAGCTCTATTGACAGGGGGATAGCATCCTTGTAATGTCCGGCGGTATACGTTGCTCAGGTTAGCAACAAAGCCCATGGGACGGGAGCCTCTCACCGCGCGGGCGACCGCGAAGCCGTCAAGACTGTTCATGACCGCAAAGCGGTCAATTCTTCGAGGTGCGTGCTCTGGTTCTCATTCTGCCGTCGATCGAATTCTGCATTCCTGCCAATTCAATATGGGAGAACTATGGTGAGCTATCGCCGCTTGTTCGTGCTCGTTTTGATGCTAATCGTGGTAACTGCCGCCCGACGTGTGCACCCCGTAAGTGCAGGGGACGAATGGCAGCCCATCTCGCAGGAAGAGTTGAAAATGACCAGTGAGCCGAAAGCGCTTGGAGCGCCGGCGATTATTCTGTATCACCAGGTGGACCGCGACGACAGCGATGTCCGGACAGCCCACGAATACAACTACATTCGCGAGAAAATATTCACGGAAGAAGGCCGGAAATTCGCGGACGTGGAAATCCCCCTGGTCAAGGGCAAATGGGATATTCACAACATCAAAGCGCGCACCATAAGGCCCGATGGGTCGATCGTCAACTTTGACGGCAAAATCTACGAAAAGGAAATCGTCAAAGCTCGCGGTCTCAAATACCTTGCCAAGACCTTCACGCTTTCCGACGTACAACCGGGCAGCATCATTGAATACCACTACATGATCGACTTCGCGGAATACCAGCTCTTCGATTCGAACTGGGTCTTGAGTGACGACTTATTCAGTAAAAAGAGCAAATTCACGTTGAAGCCGTATAACGAGTGGGCCCTGCAATGGAGCTGGCCCAATGGATTGCCGGAAGGCGCCAAGCCGCCCGTGAGTGAAAACAAGTTGGTTCACATGGAGGCGCAAGACATTCCCGCGTTTCAGGTGGAAGACGACATGCCACCGGAAGCTGCCATGAAGTACCGCGTGGATTTCAATTACAGCGAAGAAGGGTTCGAGAAAGAACCGGAGAAGTTCTGGAAGAAACAGGGAAAGAAGATGAATGACGCGGCGGAGAGCTTCGTCAATAAACGCAAGGCCATGGAGCAAGCCGTCGCGGAGATCGTTTCCCCGGGTGATGCGCCGGATGTCAAATTGCAGAAAATCTACGCCCGGGTCCAAAAAATACGGAACACTTCGTACGAAATTGAAAGAAGCGAACAGGAACAAAAGCGCGCCAAGGAAAAAGAGATCAACAACGTCGAGGATGTTTGGAAAAGAGGGTACGCCGACGGCTATCAGATCACCTGGCTATTCCTGGGCCTAGCGCGCGCCGCGGGCTTCGACGCTTCTCCGGTCCGGGTCGCCACCCGCGACGATCATTTTTTCAAGCCTAATTTGATGAGATACAGGGACCTCAATACAAACGCCGTGCTGGTGAAGCTGAGCGGCAAAGACACGTATTTCGATCCCGGCGCTGCGTTTACATCATTCGGCCTGTTGCCCTGGTCGGAGACGAATACCGCGGGCTTGAAGCTGGACAAAGATGGCGGCGCTTGGGTGACCACCACGGTGCCCGAGAGTTCGGAATCGCAAATTGTGCGCAAAGCAGATTTGAATCTGGCCCCGGACGGGACGCTGGAAGGGAAGCTCACGATTACTTTCACAGGTCTTGAAGCGCAATGGCGGAGAGTTCAAGAGCGCAACGAGGACGAAGCCCACCGCAAAAAGCTCCTGGAAGACTATGTGAAGGAAATCATTCCCGCGGGGAGTGAAGTCGAACTCACCAACAAGCCGGAATGGGCGAGCGCCGCGCAAGCTTTGGTGGCTGAATACACGCTGAAGGTTGCTGGCTGGGTGGCTGGCGCGGGAAAACGCGCGCTGTGTCCCGTGGGTTTGTTCAGCGGTCCCGAAAAACACATGTTTGAGCATGCCACCAGGGTTCACCCGCTCTACTTTCATTACATGTTTGAGAAAATCGATGATGTTCGCATTGAGCTGCCGCTGGGCTGGCAGGTAGGCAGCCTACCGCAGGCACAAGACAACGATGCAAAAGTGATTGCCTACAGCCTGAAGGTCGAAAATAACAAAGGTTCGCTTCATCTGGAACGCCATATTAGAAGCAGCCTGATCTCCCTGGAACAAAAATATTACGTGGCGCTGCGCAATTTCTATCAATCGGTTAGTAGCGGAGATGACCAACAAATCGTCTTGCAACCGCTGGGAACCCCTGCTGGAAATTAGGCGAGTACGCTGGGGGCTCTACGCCGCAACACTGTTCTTTTCCCTGCTGGTGATGATCCCTGCCGCTCGAGGCGGGGACGCTCCTCAGTGGATGCACGCGGTCGTGAATGCGGCTCTTCCGGCGCACGACGAAAAGACCAACGCCGTTCTGCTCTACTCCGAAGACGTGCTCAGCGTCCAGTCGAACGGGAAGATCAAAAAAGTGGAACGCCGGGTCTATAAGATTCTTCGTCCCGATGGACGACAATACGGCACATTCCACACAAATTTTGATACCGAGACGAAAATCAACAATATGCATGGCTGGTGTATTCCCTCGCAAGGGAAGGACTACGAGGTGAAAGAGAAGGACGCCATCGAGACGGCCCTATTGGGAGTGCAAAACGGGGAATTGATGAGCGACCTCAAGTCCAGGATTTTGACGATTCCGGCGGCGGATCCCGGCAATGTCGTTGGCTACGAGATTGAGCAGGAACTTCGCCCCTATGTGCTGCAGGATGTTTGGGGCTTTCAAAGAGCGGAAGTACCAGTTCGAGAGGCGCACTATTCCCTGCAGCTCCCAGCCGGATGGGAGTATAAGGCTGTTTGGCTGAATCATCCCGAAGTGCAACCTTCTGGCGGAGGCGGCCAATGGCAATGGGTCGTTAGCGATATCAAAGCTATCAAGCCGGAGGGCGGGATGCCGCCGTGGCAGGGTGTCGCTGGGTTCATGGTTGTTTCCTTGTTTGGCAGCGCCAGCGGACGAACCAACGGATTCGAAGACTGGAAGGCCATGGGCAAATGGACGAGTGGCCTGGCCAATGGGAGGCGAGAGGCTTCTCCCGACATCAAGAAAAAGACCGCGGAGATCACGGCAAATGCTCCGACAACTCTCGCCAAGATGCGCGCGCTCGCGCAATTCATGCAAAGAGATATTCGCTATGTGGCCATCCAGCTGGGGATCGGAGGCTGGCAGCCTCACGCCGCTCCCGAAATTTTCCTTCACAAATATGGCGACTGCAAAGATAAGGCCACCCTCTTGAGCACCATGCTGAACGAAATTGGAGTGGAGTCCTATTACGTGGCCATCAATACGGAGCGCGGCACCATCACTCCCGCCACTCCCGCCACGCGATGGTTCGACCACGTGATACTGGCGATCCGCTTGCCTGATGGATTAAACGATTCGTCCCTTCACATGATTATTTCTCATCCGAAGCTGGGGCGCCTGCTCATTTTCGATCCGACGGATGAATTTACGCCGTTCGGGCACTTGCGCGGTGAATTGCAGGAAAACTACGCTCTGCTGGTCACCCCGGACGGCGGTGAACTGACCATGCTCCCGCAATTGCCTGCCGCGCTGAATGGAGTTGTGCGGACCGCGAAGTTGGCACTGACTTCGAGTGGAGTACTGAGCGGCGAATTTGTTGAGCAGAGAAATGGTGACTATGGGACTCACCAGCGTGCAAGCCTCAAGTCCGTCACCAAAGATGCAGACCGGGTCAAGTTCATTGAGACGCTGATCGCGCAGTCGCTTTCCTCATTTCAAATCACCAAAGCTTCCTTTTCCAATTTGAATCAACTGGACGAGCCATTCGGATACCAGTATTCCCTGGTCGCGCAAAATTATGCGAAGACCGCGGGGAACCTGCTCCTGGTACGGCCCAGAGTCCTGGGTTTCAATTCAAGTGACCTTCTAGAGAAAAAGGAGCCGCGGATGTACCCGGTGGAATTTGATGGGCCGACGAAGAACATGGACACGATTGAAATTACGATGCCGGCGGGTTACGAGGTTGAGGACCTGCCTCCACCGGTGAACGCGGACTATAGCTTTGCGAGCTACCACAGCAAAACGGAAGTGAATGGAAACACGCTAAAGTATATGCGGACGTTCGAAGTGAAAGAGTTGAGCGTGCCACTCAGCAAGGTCGAGGACCTCAAGAAGCTCTATCGCATCATTGCAGGCGATGAACGGAATACCGCGGTGCTAAAGCCTGCGGCTCACTGATTTCCGTTCCAACTATTGTGCCACTTCATTTTTTCGGAAGCCCCTGACCGACCAGACGGAGTCCGAGCGCCCGATCAAAAACGCGGCAAAGCAGAGCGCAAATACCGAGTGGCTCAGGCTGGCGCCGAAATATTGCCAGAGGGGCGCTCCCGCACCGGGATAGTCCGAGGAGAAGAGCATGGTGAGCATCAGGACGAGGCCGCAGAAGCTCGCGGGACGCACCAGGATGCCGAGAACGAGCGCGAGCCCGATCGCCAATTCGCCATAGGCTACCAGAAAGGCGATGCTAGTGCCGTGCGGAAGGACAAAGCCACGGAGAATGGGCGCCATGAAAGGGTAAGCGCCTCCTTCGAGGAATTTGTTGATCCAGAATTGAAAGCCGCCGTGAAGAGTGAAGGTTGTGCCGAAGACTTTGTATTGGGCGAAGATCAAGAAAAGAACACCGACGCCGACGCGGAGCAAGGCGAGGGCATAGCTGTTACGAGTGCTTGGATCTGAAGAAAGAGTCATAGCCATTCCTCATTCATGATGGAGCTCCTGCTCCAACAGAATTCGCACGAGTGACGAAGAACAGAATAGCGGCGGGAGGCTGCAACGCTGCCAATTTCTTTCGCAGGACGCGCTGAGCAGCGTCCTGGATTTGTTTTAAGAGGGAGGCAGCCACCTCGACTGGGACGTGCACGCGATAGACATCGGCGCGTTCTGCATGGAAATACTTCTCGTAGCGGGGTGTTGAATTTTCTGCCGCGGAGAGCAAGATTTCCCAGGGACTCCGCTTGTGGAATAACTTCTTCGCGGAAGCTTCGCGGTGCGTGATTCTCACCAGAGAACGCTGCGTGCCGCCGCCGATTTCTAGAGAAACTGCGGTTACTTGGGCAGGGTTGAAAGGAAGCGAAGGATCGTCATCTGGAAAAAGGGCAAGAAGTCCCGTAAGTTCATTCTCTTTGGAAGCGAAACCTTCCCACCAGTAGCGATAGCCGTTATAGACGACAGTGCCGGCGCGGAAAATTTGCTGCACACGCGGGCCATTCTTGCCCGTCACGCTCACAACCATATCCGCAAGCTCGGCCAGGCGAAACGTTTGCTTCACGACCGGACGCACGGTCACATAGCCCGCGTCCTCTTCCGTGAAGCGCATCGCGATGGTTTCTGGGAGCGGCATGCCGAATGGATAATGCGAATTCTCAGCCCAGCTTCGAGAGACGGTCGCGCACGCGATCGCTGAGTACTTTGCCGTCAACGGTCTTGCCTTCGAGCGTCGCCTTCGCAGCTTTCACAACCGCGCCCATCTGCTTGATGGAATTCGCGCCGGATTCGGAGATCGCTTTGGCGATGGCCGCGTCCATTTCGGCCTCGCTGGCGCCGGCGGGCAGATACGATTCGATGATGGCAAGCTCTTTGGTTTCTTTTTCGGCGAGTTCCGGGCGGTTGCCCTTGGTGAACTGCTCGATCGATTCCTTGCGCTGTTTTACAAGCGTTTGCAGAATCTGAATGCACTCGGCCTCGTCGAGCGTGCGAATCTTTTCGACTTCCTTGAGCTTGATGGCCGCCTTGATTCCCCGCAGGACACTGAGGCGCAGTTCCTCTTTGGCGCGCATGGCGTCGACCAGGTCCTTCTGAATTTCTTCGGCAAGACTCATCTCGGGTTCCTCGCGCCATTGAATATAGCAGAGCGGGAAATCAGCCGCGCAGGAATGGTTCGCGGCGGCCTGGCGCGGCATCAGCCTTACCTATTTGACAGGGCGCGACGGGCTCGCTACTTTGGATTACTTATACGGTGCGGGAAAAACCCGCGGGAGACGACGGGCCTCATGAAAGTAATCGTAGCGGACAAGATCAGCGAGCGGGGCCTGCAACTGCTGAAGGAGCAGCCAGGCTGGAACGTCGTCATGACGACGAAGGATACGCTGAACGCGGAGATCGCCGACGCGGATGCCTTGATTGTACGCAGCGCGACGAAAGTCACCGCGGAATTGCTGGACCAGGCGAAAAAATTGCGCGCCGTGGGCCGCGCGGGCGTGGGCGTGGACAATATTGACCTGGAAGCGGCGACCAAGCGTGGCGTGCTGGTGATGAGCACACCAGGCGGAAGTTCCGTCAGCGTTGCCGAGCATACCTTTGCGCTGTTGTTGGCGCTGGTTCGCCAGCTTCCAAAATTTGATGCGGCCATGCGTGAGGGCCGCTGGGAAAAATCGTCGTCGGGCGCCGAGGTGCGCGGCAAGACTCTGGGTCTCATCGGCCTCGGCCGCATCGGCAGCGAGGTGGCATCCCGCGCGGAAGCGTTCGATATGCGCGTTGTTGCGTTTGATCCATTCATCAGTGAAGCGGCAGCGCGAGAACTGTCCGTGGAACTCGTGCCGCTGGATCAACTTTTGGCCGAATGCGACTTTATCTCCCTGCACACGGCTGTAAGTCCGCAAACGCGGGAGATGATCAACGCCGAGTCGATTGCGAAAATGAAGAAGGGCGTTCGCATCGTCAACGCCGCCCGCGGGGAGCTCATCAACGAAGCCGACCTGGCGGCGGCCATCAAGAGCGGCCACGTCGCCGGAGCTGCCCTCGACGTCTTTGCGGAAGAG
>JBGQDD010000070.1:0-10760 GCA_041495665.1 Candidatus Acidiferrum sp. | reverse complement strand
TGTCGAATGTCCACTGGGGCTCGAGTCCGATCCAGGGGCAGAACTTGCACTTGCCATTTGACCGGGACGGACGTTGGGAGGTAGCAGATGGTTTTGTCGCAAGCCTGATACTCGAGCTTTCCGGCGAGCGTGAAGATTTTCCCATCTTTTCCCACCGAGCCCCAGAACTCTGACGAAGAAGACACTCTCACATCCTGGCTGATGCGGAACGTCCCGTCGAATACGGGCACCTTCTCCTTGATCGCAGGCAAATAGAGAGTTTTAGACGATGGATAAATCACTGGCTTGAACTCCATCTCTCTCATTGGGTCAAACACGAGCTTGATGGGCTTATAACCCTGGGCTCCGGGCGCGTACACATGTACATCCGAAGGCAACCGCACTTCCGCGACCAGCGTGAGGCGAGTACCGGGAAAGCCAATCAGGTCAGATTGCTCAAGGACCAGTTGAAGATGCGGGGCTTCGACGGACTCTGTTACTTCCTGACCCAATTCCGGGAAAAGCTTTGAGATGATGCTATTTCCGGTCAGCCGCTCCCGGTATTTCGCTTCGAAGAACTTTTCTCGGATGATTCCGCCTGGATCGATAAACAAATATCCCGGGCGAGCGAAACCCTTCTGCATCCCCGTCGCTTCCGCGTTGAAAACGCCATAAGCCTGAATGGTCTTTGAGTTCGGGTCGCCAAGCATTGGATATTCGATCTTGTGCCGGTCGGCAAAATATTTCAGGATTTCTTCCGAGTCATAACTGATGGCCGCCAGCTTGACGCCTTGCTTTTCGAAACGCGGGATGGCGCTTTGCAGCTGGACCAGCTGCCCTTTGCAGAAGGGTCACCAGTCCGCCGAACGGAAAAAGAGAAGAGCGGTGCCGTTCGTTCCTTTCAAGGAATCGAGAGTTTGCACCCCGCCAAACTGGTCGCGAAGCGAAAATGCGGGAGCCTTTTGACCGACTGCGAGTCCAATCGACATCAACTCGATGGAAGCTACGTGAATGGCATCTTCATCGAGCGTCCCCCGTACGGTCACAGTGTCTCCGAGGTGAGCGACAACCGAGTTCTGCGGCTCAAGGCCATACATGACCCTGTTGGTATCGTCATAGAGCGCCAACTTCGCCCCGGGCACGATCTTGTTGCACTCGGGAGATTCCGCAAAGGCTTCATCTGCGTTGCAGGCGCTGGACACCAGGATGCCCGACCACGACCCGGACTTTGTTGTGTTGTTCTGACCAGCCGCTGTGAGGGGGGCTATAGAAAAAAGCGCTACCAAATAGAGGAAGAAGAGTTTCGACATAAAATCAGCTCTGACCGACAGCATCAATTCGAGAACCTCGTTACATTTTTGAATCTGCCGGTACTTTATACCTGAGAGTCTCGACGTACAACGTCAACGGGGTAAATCTGCCCGGCCATTGCAGTTTGACTTCGTGCTTTGTGCTAGACGGATGATAGTAAGTAACAGGCGGCTTTCGTGCAGCTAGCGCACTTCCGTGAGGGTGCGAATCTGCGTTTCCAGAGCTTGATTGTATTGCCGCTCGATCTGGAGTTCCGTTTGTAACTTTTTCACAAGCAGATCCAAGTGGGCTATCTCGACGCGAAGCTTCTGGACGTCGGCCGCTGTGGGAGCAGGCCGAACTGAGGAGGCCATCGATGGTTGGGAATCGTGGTGTGGCTCCAAAGGTTGCCGCGGGGTGAACGCCTCGGCAAGTGCTCGCGGCCAGGCTGATTCGGGTGTAGGAGGGACTGGCGGCGGAGGCGCAATAGAGCGGGGCGCTAGCGGAACTGGAGGCGGCGAAAATAGACTGCTCAAAGCGCTCGAAGGCATTGAGCGCTCAGCCACCGGCGCGGGCGTTGCACTCTTCGGCTCCAAGAGGCTCTTCACACGCCCAATCAATTCCTGTGGCTGAAAGGGTTTGCGAATCAGTTCATCCGCTTTCACCGAAATGGCTTTGTCGGCGACGCTTTTATTAACAACGCCGGACATCAGCACGACCGGTATTTGACTGAAATCAGGATGCTGCTTGATCTGGCTGCAGACGGAGTAGCCGTCCTGATCGGGCATGATCACGTCGGTGATCACCACGTCAGGACGGTTTTGTTCGAACTGCGCGAGCGCCGAAGCCGCGTCGGCACAGGTAATCACGTTGAAATTCTCGCGGCGAAAAGCGATCTTGATGACTTCGCGCATTGTGGCGCTGTCGTCGATGAAGTAGACGGTAGGTGTCCGCTTGGCCGGAGCTTCGCCCAGCGGCGGAATGGTCATCGCTTCGCTCATTGCGCTTCCTTGTCCGCCATGTCACGCGTTCCTTCGTCGAATTCGCGCATGGCATCCAGCATAAGATCGGTGGCCGAGCGCAGCACGGTGCGCTGCGTTGAGGTGGTCCCATAGGTAAATTTGTAGACGCCTTGGTTGCTGTTTCCGAGGCTTTTCAAAATGTGAATCACGGCTTCATCGCCAAACAAATTGCCGCACTCCGCGTGGGAGATCGCTCCGGCGTCGTAGAACAGCACACCGTCCGTCTCGCCCGCGTTGATGTGCAACGCGCCCGTTTGGTGCGCGTGCCCCAGCATCTGCATGACGCCCGTGAGGTCGTGGTGCGTCAGGTTGCCGCTGAGACTTGTGTCGGAGTGGTCCAGCATCTGCGTGGGTTGAAACCCCTCCGCTTTGCTGACGATGATCTGCTTCACGTGGGCGGCAATGACCGCGGGCTGCCGGTTGCGGTCGATGTAATCGTCGCAGCCCGCCTGAAATGCTTCCATCAGAGCGCGATGGCTGCCATCGCCAAGCGCGATAATGGGCAGATTGACGTTTTTTGAGTCCGCGTGGATGATTCTTGCGATCTCCAGGGCGCCCATCTCCCGCATGTTTGTCGCGCAGAGGATGGCGGATGGCGCGTCATATTCAAGCGTGGTGAGCGCGAAGGCCGCTTGCGTGCTGGACACGACCTCAAAGCCTTCGCGTTTCAGCGCATCGCCGAGGCGCTTGGCAAAATAGACGTTGCTGTCGATCAGAAGAACCTTGACGGGACGTCCGGCGGGGATCACGGCCGCGTCTCCGCGCTCTGGGGCGCCGCGGGTTTCGCGATTGCTTGCTCCGGGCCCGGCGTGAGCGTGTCGAGATTCAAGACTTCGATCACGTCACCGTCATGCGACAGCCACCCCGCGACGTGCGGCGCATCAGATTCCACCGCCGCCATCATCTCCGCGTTGATCAATTCGCATTCACCCGTAACCGGCATCGCCACCCATTCTCTCTGTGTTCCGTAGTTACGCACGGCGATCAGGTAAAAACGGCGCGAAGTCAGACGTTTCCCGAGCAGCATTTCTGAAACGTCGCATACCGGAACAATCCTGCCGCGTCGCAGGATCACACCTTCCATTTTCGGTGTTCGGTGAGGAAAGCGAAAAATCTGGCTCGGGGCCACGAGTTCGGCAATCTGGTTCGCTGATACGGCAAATCGCCGCTCGCCCAGCCGCAGCAGGACGAACGATTGCAATTCGAGTTCGGTCGATACCGTCATTGTGCGGAATCTGTCTCCTCGAGAGCCTCCGCAGCGGATTTGTCCGCTTGCAGAAGTGCCGCGTCGAGCAAAGCTAGTTCTTCGGGTGACAAAAACCCTTCCGGATGCACCACCGGTACGACCGTCTGGTCCAGGGCCGTCAGCCCGCGGTACCATTTCCGCTCTTCGTGACAGAAAGAGAGTGGAAGCGCCTGCAGTCGCGTCATGGAGGTCATCTTCTCGATGCCATCGATCAAGAGGGCCGTGCGCGTCTTGCGCAGTACGAAAAGCAGTGCTCCCTCTGCCACATGTAATCCAAAATGCATGGCGCCGTTGACGATAAAAAGGGATCTATCCCCACGCCGTACGACGTGGCGTACTTTTCGAAGCCCCGGCGCGCTGATCTCGGTCGCTGCGCCTGACATGCTATCCGCGCTGCGCACTTCCTGTACCGAAGCGGAAGAGATGGCGAACAATTGTCCGCTGACGCGGAAAAGAATGATCTGTTCTGTCTTCGCGGACCTTGGCTTGACTGGGGCCGCCAGACGCATCAGCGAACTCCCGCGGGTGCTGTGCGGCAGATTCCGAGGACGTGCTTTTCGATAGCAGCATAAATATCGTCGATTCCGAGCACTTGATCGACGGCGCCGGCTTTGATGGCCTCGGCAGGCATGCCGAAAATTACGCATGTGGCTTCGTCCTGGGCCAGCACGAGGCCGCCCGCGGCCTTTATGGCCGTCGCTCCAGCGGCTCCATCGTTGCCCATTCCCGTTAGCACGCCCGCGATGCTCAGCGGGCCGGCGAAGGCCGCGACGGATTCCATGGTGACGTCAATATTCGGCAGATAACCGTTGATGCGGCCGCTGGTCCCATCAAGCTGGATTCGGCCCGTCGGCGTAATGCGAAGATGCTGGCCGCCTGGGCAGATGTAGAGCGTGCCCGGCTGGAGAGATTCATTGGCTTCCGCTTCTTTCACGCGGATCCCAGTGAATTCGGCGAGCTGCGCGGCGTACTGCGTCGTGAAAGCTGCCGGCATGTGCTGCACGAGGATTACCGCAGCAGGGAAGTCTCCCGTGAAACCCGGAGCGATGCGCATCACCGTAGCTGGCCCGCCTGTTGACGCCGCGAGTACGACTACCGGAAAGCGCTGATCGAGTCCGGAGGTACGCACGGGGCGAATACTCACCGGCGCGGGCAGCAGAGTTTTGGAGCCGTTGGCATTCTGAATTGTTGAAGCCAGGCGTGAAGCGGTGCGAACGACGCGCACTTTGGCCGCCATGCGCACCTTGCGCAGGAGGTCATCTTTTACACTCTGCATATCGAGGTCGATGCCGCTTGATGGCTTGGCGACAAATTCAATGGCGCCAAGTTCCAGCGCTCGAAGAGTGCTGGCTGCCCCTTCGCGCGATTCAGAGCTGACGATGACGATCGGCCGCGGATTCGTGGTCATGATTTCCGCGGTGGCCTGCAGTCCGTCCACGTGGGGCATATTGATGTCCATGGTGATGACGTCTGCTTCAGCGATTCCGCCATCGCGACGGCCTCCCGGCCATCCTTAGCGTGGCCCACAACCTGCAGTTGCTGGTCGGCGTTGAAAATCCCCTCAAGAACTTTCCGCATAAATGTGGAATCATCCACGACGAGCACGCGAAACTTTTTGATGGTGGTCGCCATTGTTCGTTTACGCTACCGGCGCGACGGGGCGCGGCGCTTCCGTTCCTATAAGTTGTTCGACCGCCGCGATCAATTGATCCTCCTGCACCGGCTTGGTCAGGAATGCTGTGGCGCCTTCCTTCATCGCGCGATCGCGATGCTTGGCTCCCGCGCGCGACGTAACGACCATCACGGGAATTCGCCGCGTCGAGGGGCTCTGGCGCAGTTGCACCATCAATTCGTAACCTGTCATGCGCGGCATTTCGAGGTCGGTAATGACCAGATGGCAGCCGTGCTGCGCCACCAGTTCCGCGGCTTCGAGTCCATCAGCCGCCAGTTTCACGCGGTATCCGTTCTTCTCCAGCATCCTGCCTACGAACTTGCGCACGCTGATGGAGTCGTCCGCCACCACGATTACGCGCTCTTGCTCGACGCGATCGATGGCCTCGGAAGGAATGCTGCCTCGCGCAATGGCCGTCGAGCCCGGCGCAAAAATTCGCGCGGCGCTGGCGCTGGCCTGGATCGGCCGGCGCTCGCCCGGTTCTGTCGCCACCATGCGGTTCAGGTCGATTAGCAGAATGAGGCTGCCATCGGGCGCGATCGTCGTACCCGGGAAGAGTTTCACCCTGCGCAAGTATTCGCCCAGGTTTTTGATTACGATTTCGTCCTTGCCGAGAACGTCCTCCACCACGAGGCCAATCTTCCGGCTTCCGGCATTTGCCACCACCATGCGGAAGTACCCATTGATTGGCTCGAGCGGCGGTAATCCTAGATAGGTATCCAATCGCACGACCTCGGTAACCACGTCGCGCACCTTGGTCAGCAGTTTTCCGCCGACGTCTTCGATTTCATCGGCGCGCAGGCGGCGGATTTCCTCGACGACCGCCAATGGCAGCGCGAAATTTGTCGTGCCGCAGCGCACAAAGAGAGCCGGAGAAATAATCAGGGTGAGGGGCACCTTGAGCGTAAATTTCGTGCCCTTGCCGCTGGTGCTCTGGATATCAATTTCGCCGTTGAGCGCGTTCAGGTTTGCCCGCACCACATCGAGCCCGACGCCACGTCCCGCCAGCTCCGTTTTCACGGGAGCCGTCGAGAACCCCGGATGGAAAAGCATCTCGCGCAGATCGCGTTCCGTAAGCCGGTCGGCGGTCTCCTCGGAAACAAGCCCGCGTTCGATCGCGCTTTGCTTCACGCGCTCGTAATTGATTCCGCCGCCGTCATCTTCGACTTCGATGTAAATGTGATTGCCGCGGTGGTAGGCGCGCAGCATGATATTCCCAGCGGGCGATTTCCCCGCGGCGGTGCGGTCACTGGTTTGCTCGATGCCGTGCGCCACCGAGTTGCGTACCAGGTGCACAAGCGGGTCGGAAATCTGCTGAATGATGTTGTTGTCGAGCTCGGTTTCACTTCCCGAGAGATCCATCTCGACGTGCTTGCCGGTGGAGTTCGCCGCATCACGAACGGCCCGCGACAACCGCGAATACAGCGTGCCGATCGGAACCATTCGCGCGGCCGTAATCTCGTCTTGCAGGTGATGCGCCAGTTTCGTGAATTCGTCGATATCGCCTTCGACCCGGCCGATAAATCCTTCCAGTTGCGAAAGCACTTCGTTGACGTCCGCTGAAATCTCGGCCATCGACCGCGACAAAATATTGAAATCGTCGTAGCGGTCCATTTCCAGTTCGCTGAATTCGGACCAGAACGACGTGTCACCCGCAGCCGCGCTCGTAAGCATCTGTGGCGTCGGCTCGGGCTTCCAGGGTCCCTGGGCGATGCGGTTGTTACTGATGCGGTTAAATTCGTACTTTTCCTGAAACTCGGCAACTTTTCCCTGCAGCCGTTCTTTCGAGAAGCTCAGCGTATCGACGAGCTTTTCCAGTTCAGCCACGCGGCCCACCATACGCGTGCGGTTGATGACCAGTTCGCCGACCGTATTCATCATGCGGTCGAGCCGGGCCAGCGCAATTCGAACCGACTTAACAGGCGAAGTGCCGCTCGCGGACTGTTTCGCCGCCTTCTTCGCTTGTGCGGCGATTTGCGACTTGGCTTCGATTTCCTTCGCATGCTGAGGTTCGGCTGCTCCGGCAGTCCCTGCCGAAGCTTCCGCCTCTTCCGGGTCGAGCGGAGCGAACTCTGCGATGCGGCCAAGCAGGGAATCGACTCCAGTCCGCATGTCGACTTCGTCGGCCCACTGCCGGTGGAGCGTCTTCTTCAGAATGTCTACTGACTCGAGGCACAAGTCCACCACAGCCGGCGACGGTTCAATCTCTCCATCTCGCAAACGCCCGATCATATCCTCGACGCGGTGGGCGATAGCTCCCAGTCTCTTCAGTCCGACTTGCGCCGCGGAACCTTTTACCGTGTGAATGGCGCGAAACAGTTTGTTGATCTCTTCCGGGTTGTTGTTGCCTTCCAGAGAAATCAGGCAATCGCTGACAACTTGGAGGTGTTCTTCCGCTTCCGGCTGGAAGAATTCAAGAATCTCGTCCGGCACTTCGTCGTCCGTCGGCAGCGCGTCGAAGTAAGAGCCCGTCGCCGCGGCGACAATGGGCTCACGGAGCTCTTCCGCAGCGAACCGCTCACGCGATTCCGGCTGGGAGAGGTTCAGCGGCGGCGGTTCCGTGGGAAATGCAAAGCGATAGCGCTCCTTGAAAACGGCGATATCATCGACAATCTCTTTGCCCGTGTCGCTGATTTCCAGAAGATCCGTTTCCAGTAGCGAAATTCCATCGGAAAGAAATTCCGTCAACGGCCCGTGGAGATCGCTGCCGAGAGTCGCGTTCAACGCATATTGAAAGACGTGCGCGAGTTTCCCGGCAATTTCAGAGAATCGCGGAAATCCATAGCTCGCCGAAGTCCCACACAGCGTGTGCGCCGCGATGTACAGGCGCTCCAGGTCTTCTCGGCGCGGCTCAACCTCCTGAAGCACACTCACGTATTCCCGCAAGTATTGCAGGTTCTCCGAGGCCTCCTGGAGGAACAGCTCGACGGCTTCGCGGTCCAGCGTGCTCACGCTCGTCCCTCCGTCACGAGTTCTGGTTTCTGCAATTCATCCGCTGTCGGTTTCCGGTAAAGAATGCAATCGTTTAGAACGATAGCCTGGAACTTTACGGGCATCTTGGAGATCGACTCCGAGTGCCCGAGGAACAGATATCCGCCCGGTTCCAGCGTGTCGTAGAACCGTTGCACCAGCGAGCGCCGGCGCTCTTCCGAGAAGTAGATCAGCACGTTCATGCAAAAAATCATGTCCATGCGGCCGACGTACACCGCCGAAGCGAGGTTCATCTGCGTAAACGAAATCATCTTGCGGAGCCGCGGCCTTACTTCATGCCCGCCGCTCACCTCGATAAAATGATTTGCCAACTGCCTCTCGCTCACACTGGCGATGCTGCGCCCTCTGTATATCCCGCGCTCGGCGTGTTTCAGGGCGTGCCGTCCGACATCGGTTGCAAGTATTACCACGTTCCAGGAATCCGCGAACGAAAGCGAATCCGCGATGGTGATGCCGATCGAATAAGGCTCCTCTCCAGTCGAACAACCGGCGCTCCAAATCCTCAGCGTACGGGGATTCTTCCAGAATTTCTTCGTGTGCAGCTCGGGCAGCACGCGTTTCTCGAATGCTTCATACACGCCCGGATACCGGAAGAAGCTCGTCTCCTGCGTCAGCAGCCGCTCGAGCAAGCCCTCATATTCAACATTGGATTTGCGCATCGCGCGCAGCAGTTCCGTGCCGCGTTCCATTCCTTTTGCGCGCAGGTGTTCCCGCACACGCGTGGAGAAGAAGCGCTCGCGCGATTCATCGAAGCAAATTCCCGTCCGCTCTTCGATCAACATGCGAATCTCGCTCAGCTCGTGTTCGCTCAGCCCGTGCACCTGTCCCTGGCGTTCGCTCATCGTGCTCCCGTTTTCTGGCCCTCGCTCTTACTGCCGCCCCGTGGCGGAGAAGAGCGTCACTGCCTAACGAAGAGCGCCTGCCGGGATGGGCCGCTCGGAATCTTCATGTGCCGCCGCTTTCGATGACGCGCGGAATTGCGCCAGCGCTTCGTTCAATTGATCTGATAATTTGACGAGCTGGCTTACCGTTGCCACCGTCCCGCGCGTTCCTTGCGACGTCTGCCGCGTGATGCTCGAAATGATTTGCATGGCGTGCGCTACGCCTTCTGTTCCGCGCACCTGCTGTTTCGATGCCAGAGAGATTTCCTGAACGAGTTCCGCCGATTGGCGCACCACGTTGGAAATGGCATCCAGCGCGCGGCCTGCCTGATCGGCGAGGGTTGCGCCGCTTTCCACTTCCTTGGTGCCTTCTTCCATGACGACCACGGCTTCGTTCGTCTCCGCCTGAATCGCCTTGATGAGCGCCGCGATATCCTTCGTGGCACTGCGGCTGTGTTCGGCGAGCTTGCGGACTTCGTCGGCGACGACCGCAAAGCCTCGGCCCGCCTCACCCGCGCGTGCTGCTTCGATGGCCGCGTTCAACGCCAGCAAGTTTGTCTGTTCCGTGATGTCGTTGATGACGTTGATGATTTCCGAAATTTCCAGGGAGCGGTCGCCGAGAGACTTAATTTTCTTGGCGGTCGCCTGCACCGATGCGCGGATGCGCTGCATGCCTTCGAGCGTGTCGCGGACCGCGCGGTTGCCTTGTTCGGCGGCGTCCAGCGCCCGGCGTGCCGCTTCAGCGCTCGCTTCGGCGTTATTCGAAACCTGTTTCATGGAGACCGTCAGCTCTTCGACGGCGCTCGACGTGTTCGTAATTTCCTGGTCTTGCTGCGTGGCGCCCGCCTGCATTTCATCGGCGGCCACCAGAATGTTATTGGAGCACGCGGTCACTTCCATGGCCGCCTTGCGGACGCGCTCGAGAACCTTGGTGAAGTTATCGAGCATGTAGTTGATCGAATCCGTTACGTTTCCAAGGGCGTCGTTGGTCACCTTGCCGCGCTGCGCCAAATCGCCACGGGCGACCTGGTTGATGACGCTTAGCAATTCGGTGATGCTGCGCTGCAGCGCGTCGTTGGCGTCCTGGTTGCTCGTTGCCTTGGACACTCTGGCGACCGCGCGATTCAGGTTCTCCGCGATGTAGCCCAGTTCATCATTCGAATTGACCTCGGCGCGTGCCCGCGGATCGCCTGCGGCCATCCGTTCGGAGAATTCCGCGAGAGCCTGCACCGGCCCCAGCAATGCACCGAACCGCCACGCGAGGATTACCGCTGTCGCCAGCGCAAGCACGATGGCGATAAGCACGGTCCCCCCGGCTGGCGAACCGAAGTCGAACAACGACGCTTCACCGGCCTTCTTGCCGGCGCTGAAGGCGAGTCCGAGAACGACGAAGCCGACCACTCCGTTCAGCAGGACCAGCGTCCAGATTGTGGAACTCAATCGCGATTTCATGCCACCCTCCAAATCTCTTCCGCGGAGCCCCCGCCATCGAGCGGCGTTGTCTCCACAAATCTCAAATGCTCGGCCCCGGAAAAACTTCCAGCAGCCGGCGCAAATCGATCACCAGCGCCAGGCGGTCGTCATGCCGCAACATTCCGACGCAATGCGGCACGTTTTCCGGCGCTTGCTCGAGCAAATCCTCGGTGTTCACCGAATAGGTTCCGATGACTTCGTCGGCG
>JBGQDD010000069.1:0-10772 GCA_041495665.1 Candidatus Acidiferrum sp. | reverse complement strand
CGCGGATTTTCTCGCGCGGCCAGCGCGTCTGGTAAATGTCCGCGAGCCGTTCCGAGAGGCCCACGCCCTGTTCGCGCACGAGCGGGGCGACGCGCATGATCCAGCGGCGGTTGGCGCGATCGTGCTCCGCCCAGAGATGCGCTCGGTAGACGGGCGCCGCGGCCTCTAGGACCTGCGTCAACTTTGCGGGCAAACCCGCGTCGCAGAATTTTCGCTTCCTGCCGGAGAGTTCATCGCAATCCTCGAAATCACCGAGCTGATCTTTCAAGTGGATGAGCTCGGTGGAGAAGAGAAGGTCCTTGGCGGCGTAATTCGCAACGTAGTAGGCGACGGCATCGTCCCAGACTTGCTGCTCCGCGGACGTGAGAGCGGGTTTCGCATCCGGCGTAGTGTTCAGAGTTGGTCTGGAGGTCTTGGCGCTTTTGTCTGGCTGCGCTGCGGCGGTTCGCAATCTGGCCTCGTGATAAAGCGTGTGGTGAAGATTGATCCAGAAGCCGCTGTGAAGCTCGAAGACGGGAAGAGGCCCGTAGGTGAAATTGTTTTGCCCCCTGGCTGCCCCTCGAACAGGCGCGAGCAAAGAAAGTGTGAGTAACAAAAAATGTAATCCCGTGTGTGCCGGGTGGCGCATAGCGAATCGCACGATAATAGCGCCAACTGCTACTCTCCACAAACCTCAACCTGCCGATTCTTGCCGAAAGCAAGATTTTGCGCCAGGAGGAGCGGAAGGAATTTGTCTCTTGAGTTCCCCAATCAGCGTGCTGATATCGAAGCTTCTTCCAGCCAGTGATTCAGAATCGCAATTTGGCTTGCTGAGACCTCCCCTTGGAACGCCATCCCCATGCCGAGTCCCGGGATTACGTAGACTACTCTTGCATGGGTTTCGAAGCTCTCCGCCCCGCTGACGAGCCGCACGTGAATCTGCGTTCCCGCGGGTACAGGATTTAGCATGTCGATGTAGCAGCCGGTTCGGCTAACGTTCGCGGTGCGCCCGTGTAGTTTCGTCCCGCTCGAGAGTTGAGTCACTTCCGCAGCGAGGACGAGAGGATAACGAGGTGCGGCACGCCGATTGACCATCACGTCTGGCATTGCCTGGTCTCCTTTACAGGTGTGACCCCGATCCGGCCGGAGTCAATTTACATGCAACCGCGAGGCGGTTGACGCGCCTGCTCGGAGAGAAATGCTGGTCGCGAGCGCTTCGTTCAAGAAGTCTCGTTCGAGGAAGGATGACCCTGGCTTTATATTAAAGGGAAGAAGCAATGCGGAGCACAGCGGCAAGCGCATCTTGATTCGTATTCGTTACCGTGCGTGGGATTTCGGAAGTGTTATTCGACTCTTGGGTCCATCGCGCTGCCGACCGCGCCCCGCCGGTCAGCAGCGTGCAGAGCACCGTTGGAATCGCGGAAGAACGAGCGGCGTCCAGTGCGCCCGTACTGCAGCGGAGTGGCCGCCAACTCGTATTTTGCCGGAGCACCGAGGTTGCTCGCGCCGACAATCACGTAACGAACGGTGTAGCCGTTTTTCATTCCGTTCGCGAGGTCTGAATCGAGGAGCCCGGCAGCCTCGCCGTTCGCCGCACCGTGAAGGGGCGGCCCCAGGTTCGCTAGGGATTCGGGCAGGCGCAAATATTTGTTGCGGTAGGCTTCGATGGCGCCGGCAACTTTGTTCAACGCTTCGATGGCGTTTCGTTCCGCCGCTCCTATTTCGTCGGCATCCCATTCCACTTCCAGTGTGGGAAGATCCAGGAGAAGCAAGCCCAGCGAGAGCAGCTTCCAATCCCCGTCTTCGCGTATCAGCCCCATGGTGATCTGGTGGACGCTTGCGCCGGTGGTATCGGTGGCGTCGCGGAGCTCCATCGGAAGGAACGCAATATTGTCTCGAAGTTCCGCGCCGCCGATCTGCATCTCCGTGGTGACGTCGGGAGTTTGGCAGCGAAGAATGAGGCGGCCGGCGGGATTCGCCGAGGCCGTGGGCTTGCCCGGCTCATTCAGCAGCACGAAGCGCTTCATCAACGCAACGCGTGCCGGGGGCGTCATACGGGAAAACGCTTCCCTGTTTCGAGCCGTGAGAAAGCGGACAAACTCGGTTTGATTCTGGGAACAAGCCGCGGAGAGCACCGCCTTCAGCGACGTGCTGGGTCCCCCAGTATTTGCCGTTTCGCTCGGCACGCTCGCAGAGCTTCCACCGGGCTTAGAACTGGATTCCTGTGAAAGGGCGTTCGCGGCTGCGAGCAGAACGGCACAGCTCAGGAAGAAGAGTTGTCGGCGGACCTTTGATTTCCGTGATTTCACGTCAATCCTTTGCCACGCTCAGTATCGCCGCGAGATTCTGGGTGAAACTCGAGCGCGGCAGAACTTCATCGCATCCCGCTGCCTGCGCTTGAGCAGCAAGCTCTCTCTGCACATGGGACAGGAAGCCGACCACGCGAACGTCCTTACGCGTCTGCCGCAACTTTTCGATCGCCTCGATCGGCTTGCTCCGCGCATTTAAATCCACGATGACGAGTTTTGGCTCACTGGCCATAAGTCCCATCAAGGCTTCGCCGTTCGTCGCCACTTTCACTTCCACGCCGAGCTGCTTGGCGGTTTCCGCCAGCTTCATCTGGAAGAACAAATCGTCCATCAGCGCCACGACTCTTCCCATTTCGCTCCGCCTCTTCTTAACCGTTCCGCAACGACCGCTTGATATTATGCGCCCGTTCTTCCCATCGGCGCCCGTTCCCCGGTAAGATGCACCTTCGCACTTAAACGATGAGCGTTCATCCCGAAGACGCCCGCCTTGCCGCTTCCGGACCCCGGGACGTTACTCTCTACACGCGTCCCGGATGCCACCTCTGCGACAAAGCCAAGTCCGCCATCGCGCCGCTCTTGCAAGAATTCGGCGCCGCCCTCCGGGAAGTTAACATAGATGCCGATCCTGTCCTGAAGGAGCGCTACGGTTGGGATATTCCTGTGCTCTTCATCGGTCAGAGGAAAGCGGCGAAGCATCACGTGGATCTGGAGCAGTTCTGGCGGCAGCTTCAAGACGCCGGGGCAGGCTGAAGTCCGCAGCTGAAACTTTGAGGCAGAAAATTGGTGATTCTAGTGGCCGCCGCCGGCCTTGTGTGCGCCGACGGTTTCGTCCGGCACATCGCCTTTGCGGCCCTTGACGCGGTCGTAGACGCTGACCTGGCTGACGGAACCGAGCGCTTCGTTGTAGAAGGTCGGAACGCCCAGCGCCGTGCGCAGTTCTTCGTTGAACTTCCGCAGATTTTGCAGATGCGTCGCCAGCGCCGGCAATTTCAGTCCTTCGTCCGTGAGCAAGAACTTCTGGTAGCCCGCGTCCCACAGCCGCGTGAACTGGCCCTTCAGCATGATGGTGGGAATAATGGTCATGTGATAGAGGTCATCGGTGCCCTTGCGGAACTCCGCGCCGCTGCCGTATTTTTCCACGCGCACCACGCCGCGCGTGCTGCCCACGGCAAACCCCAGCGCCGCGAGACTCTCGATCGTTCTTGGTGAGAACCGCTCTTCGATATTCCACATGATGGATTCAGAATACGATGCTCGTCGCGCGTCTGTAAAGGCAGACCAGCATCGTGGATTTCTCATTGGTCGTTTTATGTTCTTATTGCGGAATACATATTGCGCCGGCGAAAACCGGATGAGCACTTACCACTTTCGTTGGTAGGGGACGATTTCTCCGCAGACGGTTGCCCCCGTTTGCTTCACGACGATGGCGATGAGCAAGTAGTCGCTCGTTTCGCCCTGGCGGCCCAGCGAGGGGTGGCCTTCAATCGAAAACTGAGCAGTGCCGCTGGCGGTCTTCAAGGTGGATTGCGCGTAGGTGAGCCCTGGAACCTGTTTCTTCTCTTTCGATAGCGCAATCCCGCGCACGGCTACCGCATCGAGGGCATAGCTGCCCTGATAGGTATAGGGCACGGAGCCGATTAACATATTGTTTTGCTCCGTATACTCGATCTTTCCGAATGCGCATGGACCTTTCTGCGTGGGCGGCGCACTTGCGGGCAGCGAACTGGGGGCTGAAGCAGACGGGTCAGGAACGGGAACGCTTTTCGCCGTCGTGGAAGGAATATTTGAAAGCGTGTACTCGACACTAACGGTTGTATCCACTTCGACGGGTTGGCCATTCAGTCGCGTCGGCGAGTAGCGCCATTGCTTTACGGCGTTGATGGCGGACTGCAAAAGCAACGGGTGCCCGGTAAGAGCCTCTACTTCGCGAACGGTTCCGTCCTTCTCGATGATTGCATGCAGGCGCACCGTTCCCGAGACATGCGCCTGCGCCGCCAGCGGCGGATATGTGGGATTCACGCGGCGAATGAGCTTTGCGGCCTGTACGTTTCCATTTTGGTGGATGCGCGCCGGAGTCACCTTCTGAATCGCACTTTTCTTCGGGGTTGCTTCCACCACTGCGTCCGGAGGGGCTGGTACGGTTTCCTCTTTGCCAAGGTCGTTCGCGGCTTTGCGCAGAGGTTCAGAGATCTTCAACTTCAAGCGCATGGCCGCCTGGAACTCAACTCTTGCTCCGTCTTGGTCGCCCTTCTTCGAGAGTAAACCTCCCAGGGCCTCGTGAGCGAAAGCGTCGCTCGGATTCAAACGCACAACCTCCCGAAATTCCTCGATTGCGTTGTCAACCTCGCCGTTGTCTGCCAAAGCGTTGGCCAGCCCGGAATGCGCGGCAATGTAGTCCGGCTTGAGGCGGATCGCCTCTCGGTATTCGTTCACCGCACTGCCAAAATTCTTCTGAGCGCGAAGCGACTCGCCGTTCTGAAAGTGCAGCTCCGGGTTTCGCAGGGCGGCCCGGCGGACTTCGTAGGCGCGCGCAAACCAGACAGCAAGCCCGAGAATGGGAATGGCGAGGAGAGCCAGCCAGGCACGCCGGTCATGGCGCGGAAGGATGTCGTCATTCCGATGCGCAGAAAGTCGTTCCGTGATCGCCTTTTCACGCGCCCGGCGATCCGCTTCCGTCTTTTCGCGTTGGAGCCCCTCATAAGCCGCTTGTTCCTTGGCCCGGCGCTCGGCTTCCTCTTTTTGATGCGCGAATCGCACACGATCGGCAGCTTCTTTCGCCAGGCGTTCCTTCTCGGCATTTGCAGCGCGCTCTAATTCCGCTTTAGCGGCGGCCTGGCGTTCGGACTCAGCCTTTTCCCGTGTTTGATTCGCTTGGGCGGCTTTCTCAAGGACCAATCGATCCTTCTCCGCTTGAGCAGCAGCCTCCGCCCTGGCCTGCTCTGCCGCGCGAATTCCGGCCCGAAGCTTCTCCCGAATCAAGTTCCCTTCCCTCATGGCCTCTTCAGCAAGCTCTCTCGGTATCTCTACAGCCCGGCGTTCAGCCTCCGCCTTTTCGCGGGCCAGGCGCTCCTGTTCGGCCTTTTTCCGTTCGCGGCGTTCTTTTTCTGCCTGCGCGGCCGCCTGCCGGTCAGCTTCCACTTTGGCTGCTGCCTGCTTCTGAGCTTCCTCGAGTTCCCGCTTCTTCAGATCTTCGTCGGGGAGCGGCGGCGCTGCGACGGCCTGCAACTCAAACAACTGGCCTTCCTGCGAGCGCATGTACAGGACGGGCGTAGCCCATTCCTGGCCGAACTCCTCCTTGAAGAGCGCCTTCCTCGATTCGCAAACCGCGGCATCCACCGGGTTGCCTTCTGCCACGGCGCGGTAAAACTCCGAAGCGAACACTTTTGCCGCGGCATCGCTAATCTCAAACTGCATGGCGATCACCGCGGGCACACGCTGCTGCAAGAGGCTCTGGGCCACGCCAGAAAAAGGATCCTGACGCGAGCTTCGCGCGCCCTCGCACGCGTTCAGCACCGCCAACCGCAATGACCGGTGATCGTGCAGCTGCATTCCCAGCAATTCGCCGCGAACCGGATACGACATTCCCGTTTCGTCCTCGAACTGTAGAACGCCATCTTGCGCGGCTTCGTCAAAACCTCCGTGGCCGATGAAATGGAAGACATGAAACGGTGCTCCGCGCGCGCGAAGCCGCAAGGCGTCAAGCGTGGCCGCAGGCAAACGCTCCAGCCTAATCTGCCCGCCACGCAATAAATCCGCGAGCGACTCCTGGAGCCGGTCCCATTCCCCCTCGGTGTCCAGACGTTTGAGATTCCTTGGACTGGCGATCATGACCAGTACACGCAATGGCAGCGCCACGCGGAGCGGCGCAATTCGCTGCGGGAGATCCAGGAAGCGCACGACAGGGGTTTCGCTCGAGGTGGTCAGGAAATGATTCTGGTTGGCATCGTACAAGAATTCCCACGGCAGGTCGGCCAGCGCAGGAACATCCGTGAGGCGCAGCCGGATTCGCAATCCACGCTCTTTATCGGAAGCTTGTTCCATGCTGCCCCGAAGCTGGGCGATCATCTCTCCAGAAAAGATGGCGCCGAAGAGCTTCCCGCCAAATTCCTTCGCGGCTTGCAACTCGGGGGCGTCCACGCGGCGCATGGTGCGGCGGGCCTGCCCGATGCGGCTCAAAAAATTAGCGACTTCGATTTCTGTAAAGGGAAGCACGAATTCCGTCGTGGCCTGCCCGGTCGGCGCATTCAAACGAACCCGAAACTTCTCACCGGCCGGTTCAATCTGCAGATCGAAATCATCGTACTTAATTGTCACGGCTTACTTTCCCGCAGGGCTTTTCTTCCACGTGAGGTTGATCTTGAAGTTGGCTTCGCCGGAAGCTTTAGCAATGATCGCCCCGCTTTCCGCGCTCATCTTTACGCCGAATTCTACGGCAACCTCATCGGGCGGCTGTGCCAGTGAGCGAAGCTGGTGGAGGATGCCTTCCGCGGCGCTCCGCACGTTTTCCATCGCGGACTCAAACGTGTCGCTGGCTTTGGCGATCGCTTCTTCGGCAGCCGAACCGCGCATGACTCGCGACCCGGGGCTCTCCACTGCGTCTACTTCCACGACAAGGAAGCCGCCATCTTTGAGCGGGAATTGCGCAAACCGGGACATTGGCACCCTCTAACGGTTCTCTCCGCGCTGACCCTGCGGGGTAAACTCGTTTGCATTCTGTATAATTATTGCGAGCATACCCCTTCACTCCTTTTGGAGCAATGCAGTGTGCTTTGTTTTTGGGGGAGCCCCAACCGGCCCAGTTCACGAGGCCGAAACTGCTCAATCGCTCGCAACCCAGCTTGCTCCGCCATTCTGCTCATAAGGATTGTGAGTCCCAAGGTTCCTGCGTTTCACAGTTTCGTGAAATGGGGGCCTATATCTCCGGGCTAGTCCAGCGCATCTAATTCGGAGTAAAATGGTCGGATATGCCGTCCCCATTTGCCCGGGAGGAGAAACTCGAAACCAGACGCATGGCTACCACGGGCCCCATCGCCGCATCTCCTCGCGAATCAACGGCTCAGCCGGGCCGCGCGGGTGAATCCTTGCTGGACCGCATTGGGAATACGCCCTTGCTACGGCTGGAACGCGTTGGAAAGGAATTCCCGAACATTGAATTCTGTGCCAAGGCGGAATGGTTCAATCCTGGCGGCTCCGTCAAGGACCGACCAGCGCTGAGCATGATTCAGGCCGGTCTCGCCAGCGGGGCGTTACGGTCTGGCAAGACCGTCATTGATGCGACCAGCGGCAATACCGGCATTGCCTATGCCATGGTTGCCGCGGCGCTGGGTTTTCCCGTGCAGCTTTGCCTGCCGGACAGCGCTTCGCACGAGCGCAAGCGCATCCTCTCGGCGCTCGGCGCGGAGCTGGTGATCACTCCCGGGGATGAAGGCACCGACGGCGCGATTCGCAAAGTGCGCGAAATCGTCGCGGGTAATCCCGAGAAATATTTTTACCCTGACCAGTACAGCAATCCGGCGAACTGGCAGGCGCACTATCGCACCACGGCCAACGAAATTTGGCAGCAGACTTTCGGGCGCATTACGCATTTTGTCGCGGCACTCGGTACCAGCGGTACATTCGTGGGAACAACGCGGCGGCTCAAAGAGCTTAATCCCGCAATCCGCTGCGTGAGCCTACAGCCCGACGCATCCTTCCACGGCCTGGAAGGGTGGAAGCACATGCCGACGGCCATCCGTCCCGCGATTTATGATGACACGCTTGCCGACGAAAATTTGGCGGTCTCCACGGAAGAGGCCTACCGGATGGTGAAGCGCCTGGCGCGCGAGGAGGGGTTGCTCGTCAGCCCCAGCGCGGCGGCGGCGCTGCTGGGGTGCTTCCAGGTTGCGGCAGGAATCTCGAAGAATGCGAACGCCGTTATTGTTACCGTTTTTGCGGATTCCGCTGCGAAGTACCTGAACGAACGTTTTTGGGACGAAGAATAATTATGGCGGACGCAGCAGCACTCTGGATCGGTGGACGGCTCGTGGAGAAGATCCGCGCGCATGGTGCAGAATCTTATCCCCATGAATGCTGCGGCGCGCTGCTGGGGCGTGATTCGAGCGGTGTCCTTGAGAGCGATCGGGGAAAGGGCGCGCTTACGCCCGCGCGGGAGATCCTGCAACTTTTTCCTCTTGTCAATCGGCGAGATGATTCGCCGCGCAACCGCTTCTCGGTGACCTCGGAGGATGTTCGCGCGGCAGAAAAGGCGGCTCAAGGACAGGGCCTTGAAGTGGTCGGCTGGTATCATTCGCATCCCGATCATCCGGCGCGGCCGAGCGAGTATGACCGCGATCACGCCTGGCCGTGGTACAGCTACATTATCGTCAGCGTGCAGAACGGCGCGCCCCAGGACATGACGTCCTGGCGTTTGAACGACGATCGCGCGGAGTTTTCATCCGAAGGCATTGAGATTCGCCACCGCGCCGCAGTGTAGGCCGGTGGTTTCAGCACAACGGAGAGATGAAATGACTGTGAAAGTAATGATCCCATCGCCGCTTCGCCCCTACGCGGGGAAGCGTGACTCGGCTGAATTCAATGCCCGGACCGTGGGGGAAGCGCTCGGCCATCTGACCGCGGAATTCGGGGAACTGCGCAAACATCTCTTTACCGAAGACGGCAAGCTGCGCAGCTTCGTCAACGTCTACGTGAACGACGAGGATATTCGCTATCTCGCGAAAGAGAACACCCCTACGAAGGATGGCGACACGATCAGCATTATTCCGTCCATCGCGGGCGGTTGTATCTAACTTCCGTCTTCTCGAGCGAACCGAGAAATTTTTCTTTGCTATTTGTTCTTGCAAGCTGAATTGAAATTTGAAGGAGTAGAGAAACACAATGGCCACAACCGCACAGCCGCAGACCGGAACAAAACCGGCAGCGAGCCTTTCGAACCAAGAAATACTACGCTACAGCCGCCATCTCATCATGCCGGAAGTCGGGATGGAGGGGCAGCTCAAGCTGAAAAACGCCAAAGTGCTGCTCATCGGCACGGGTGGACTCGGCGCGCCGCTTGGTTTGTATCTTGCTGCCGCGGGCGTTGGCAGACTCGGGCTGGTTGACTTTGACGTGGTCGACTTCACCAATCTCCAGCGCCAGGTCACATTTGGCACCAGCGACGTTGGCAAGCCCAAGAGCGAAGCCGCGCGCGCGCGCCTTGCGAACCTCAATCCGGACATTCAAATCCAGTCCTTCGAAACGCAGCTCACCAGCGCCAATGCCCTCGAGCTCTTCCAGGACTTTGATGTCATCGTCGATGGCACCGACAATTTTCCCACGCGGTATCTCGTCAACGATGCGTGCATTTTGCTGGGAAAGCCAAACGTGTACGGCTCGATTTTCCGGTTTGAAGGGCAGGCCACCGTTTTCGGCATGCCCGATGGTCCGTGCTACCGCTGCCTCTATCCTGAACCGCCTCCACCGGGGCTGGTGCCTTCCTGCGCGGAAGGTGGCGTGCTCGGTGTTCTGCCCGGAATCGTCGGCTCCATCCAGGCGATGGAGACGATCAAGCTGATCCTCGGCCGCGGGGATAATCTCGTGGGACGGTTGCTGCTTTTTGACGCTCTGGGTATGAAGTTCCGCGAACTCAAGCTCCGCAAGAACCCGAATTGCCCGATGTGCGGCACGCATCCTACGATCACCAAGCTGATCGACTACTACGAATTCTGCGGCGTCCGCGGCGAGGAAGCTCCCGGCCCGTCCGTGCAAGTGCCGGAAATTACTCCGCGCGAACTGAAGGCCAGGCTCGATCGTGGAGATGATTTATTCATTCTTGATGTGCGCGAGCCCCACGAATACCAGATCTGCAATCTCAAGGGGCATCTGCTCCCGCTCGGGGAGCTAACGCGGCGCGTCCACGAACTGGATTCATCGCGTGAAATCGTCGCGCATTGCCGCAGCGGCAAGCGTTCCGCCGAGGCCGTGGACTTCTTGCGCAAGGCGGGCTTCCGCAAAATCCTCAACTTGAAAGGTGGCATCCTCGCGTGGTCCGACGAGGTTGATCCATCCGTTCCAAAGTACTGATTTGCCTTCATGGGATTTCGTTGCGTGATGCAAGCGCCCCGATCAGGCCGGGGCGCTTGTCATTTGTGCTTGTCGCTGCGCTGATGTGTGGGCATACTCACAGTTGCTCAGGAGAAAAAATGTCGGCTACGAAGATCACTGTCAATCACAACGGTTCTATCCGCATCGAAGGCGAGTTCGAGATCTTTGATCCTGAAGGGAAGCCCTTTGGCTTGGCCGGCCGAACCACCATCGGGCTCTGCCGCTGCGGGCACTCCGCAAACAAGCCCTTCTGCGATGGCTCACATAAGACCTGTGGATTCGCCGATACCGTGTCTGCCCGGGAACTGCCTCCGCCAAAACCCAAGTTCTAGGGGATGCTGAGTCTAGGCCGGCAGCTGTTTCAGATGTTGAGACTGTCTCAGAATGAGACAGTCCTGAATTTCG
>JBGQDD010000068.1:0-10899 GCA_041495665.1 Candidatus Acidiferrum sp. | reverse complement strand
CCCCCGAGAAGCATGGAGATAAACATGCTCTGCCGAGCCCGTAGCTGCGCCATATCGGTAGTTTCAAAAAAGGGTCGGATGGTGTCATCCGCTAGAACTCTACGGTAGAACGCCTTGGTCGCAGCCCAGACTGTTCGCTTCCCGCCGATGAGGTCATAAAGTTCATCGATCATTTGATCCTCCCGATTTGGAAAACGAGTTGATTCTAGCTCGAAGGCAGAAGCTTGAGATTAGCCATCATTGTAGCTGTCATCGGGGTGAAATCAACGGTGTTCGGCCTTCCATGCCCGATTAACGCATTATAAAAGGGTGCCCCTTTGGAGTAGGTTCTGATCGTTCGCATCATCGCCTACAGAAAGGAGCACCCTCATGAATGACGCTAAGTATATTGGGCTGGATGTTCACCAAGCAACGATCTCCGCAACAGTTCTGGATTCCACCGGCAAGCTGGTGATGGAGTCTATCCTGGAAACGAAAGCAACAACTATTCTGCAGTTTATCCACGGCCTGCGAGGCAGTCTGCATGTGACCTCCGAGGAAGGCGCGTGCGTCGCATGGTTGCACGACTCGCTCAAGCCCCACGTCACGAAAGTGTTGGTTTGTGATCCGCGGAAGAATGCACTCTTGAAGGTCGGCAACAAGAGCGATCGCATCGATTCGCGAAAGCTCGCCGAGCTACTGCGCTCGAATCTTCTCCGGTCCGCCTATCACGAAGACACGGGCATACGAACGGTGAAGGAACTAGGGCGCGCTAATCGTACAAGTGCCATCTCACCTCGTTCTCCTGAAGTCCAAATCAGGGAGGCTAATGGTGGTTGGCTCGGTCCGCCGCGAGTTCGGCCGAAGGGGACTGGCCCACTTCTCGAGGTTCAGACGCTTGGATGTTCCAGCGCGGGCACGATACACTGACGAACTGATTTCTTAAGGAGGGTGCATGCGGGCAGTGGTGACGGGCGGGGCGGGGTTTCTAGGGTCGCATCTTTGCGACAAGCTGCTCGCGGAAGGGTGGGACGTGCTGGCGCTGGACAATTTCATTACCGGCGCGAAGGGCAACCTGAGCCATCTGGCGAAGAATAAGAAATTCAAGTTTCAGAAGGCGGACGTGAGCAAGCCGCTAAAAGTGGCGGGAAAAGTGGGCTACGTGCTGCACTTCGCATCGCCGGCGAGTCCGCCGGATTATTTGAAGCATCCCATTGAGACGATGATGGTGGGTTCGGTGGGAACGCAGAACGCGCTGGAGCTGGCACTAAAGAAAAACGCAAAGTTTTTCCTGGCTTCCACGAGCGAATGTTACGGCGATCCGGAAGTTTCTCCGCAACCAGAAGAATACTGGGGACACGTCAATCCCATCGGGCCGCGCGGCGTTTACGATGAAGCCAAGCGCTTTTCCGAAGCGATGACCATGGCGTATCACCGGTATCACAAGGTGGACACGCATATCGTGCGAATCTTCAATACCTATGGGCCGCGGATGCGGTTGAATGACGGCCGCGCGCTGCCAAACTTTGTGTATCAGGCGCTGAGCGGGAAGCCGCTGACGATTTATGGAGATGGGAAACAGACGCGCAGCTTCTGCTATGTTGCCGACCAGATCGAGGGGATCTACCGGCTGATGATGTCGAACGAGCATCTGCCGACAAACGTTGGCAACCCGCAGGAGATCACCATTCTGGAGTTTGCCGAACGCATCCGCAAACAATTTGAGAATGCGCCGCCTATCGTCTTCGAGGCATTGCCGCAGGACGATCCGAAACGCCGCTGTCCGGACATTACCAAGGCAAAGCGCATCCTTAAGTGGGAGCCCAAGGTGGGGTTGGAAGAAGGGCTGAAGCTGACGCTGGCGTATTTCAAGGAAGTCTTCAACGAGAGATGAGGGAGTGGGGGATAGGGGATAGGAAACTAGAAAAAGAAGGAGAAGCGTCTCGCCTCGCAAGGCGAGCCCTACAGCTCAATCGAACATTCGCGCAGGGATGAGGGTCAGATGAGATCCTTCGCTTCGCTCAGGATGACAGGAGCGGCGAGGGTGCCGGAGCTCATTAGTCCCTGCCGAAGGAGTAGTACTCGAAGCCCTTTTCGCGCATGGCTTGTGGCGTATAGAGATTGCGCCCGTCGATCACCAATTTGCGGGCCATGACTTTTCCGGCGCGATCCCAATCGAGTTTGCGGAAAACATCCCACTCCGTGCAAACCAGCGCGGCATCGGCGTCTTGCAAGGCCTGGTAGGCGTCCTCGTGATAGTGCACCTGCGGAAAAAGAGTCTTGGTGCGCGGCATGCCTTCCGGGTCCGTGGCATGCACGACCGCGCCTTCTTCGAGCAGGCGCTTGACGACTTCCAGCGCGGGAGCGAAGCGGATGTCATCGGTGTTGGCCTTGAATGCCAGGCCGAAGACGGCGACGCGCTTGCCTTTCACCACCCACAGTGCCTGACGGATTTTTTCAAAATAGCGGTCGATGCGCTGTTTGTTGACGCGTTCGGTGGCCTTCAGGATGTCGAAGTCCACTCCGACGGAAGCAGACAAGTGGATGAAAGCCTGCACGTCCTTCGGAAAACAGAAACCTCCGTAGCCGAGCCCGGCCTTGAGAAATTGTCCGCCGATGCGCGCGTCGAGTCCCATGGCGTGGGTTACTTCCTCGACGTTTGCGCCGATTTTTTCGCAGAGATCGGCGATCACGTTGGCGTAGCTGATTTTCAGCGCGAGAAAAGAATTCGAGGCGTGCTTGATGAGCTCGGCACTGTTGATGGTGGTGACGAGAAATTCGGCTTTCTGGCCCGGGGGGCAGGTTCCGTTGTGCACCGGACAGCGGAAACTCTTCTCGAGAATCGGGCGGTAGATTTCGCGGAGTTCCGCGGCAGAGGAGGGATCCTCGACGCCAACAACGATGCGGTCGGGATGGAAAAAATCCGCGACGGCAGTGCCTTCGCGAAGAAATTCGGGATTGGAAGCGACGCGGAAGTTCACGTTGCTGTTTTTGGAATAAGCGGAAAGGGCGCGGCTGAGTTCGAGCCCGGTGCGCGCGGGTACGGTGCTTTTCTCGATGACGAGTTTGGGCGTTTTCGCTTCGGCGGCGATTTGGCGGGCCACGTTGTCGATGGCCGAAAGGTCGGCCTCGCCGGAATCCTTCGGCGGGGTGCCTACACAGATGAAGATGGCGTCTCCGGCGCGGATAGCTTCACCGGCGTCGGGGGTATAGAAAAGTTTTCCGGCTTTCCGGGCGGAAGCGAGAATCTGGTCGAGATGATGTTCGTAGATCGGGACGCCGCCGGCATTGAGCATGGCGATGCGCTCGCGATCGATGTCCGTGCAAACGACGTCGTGTCCTGCCTCGGCAAGACAAGCTCCGGTGACCAGACCCACGTACCCACAACCGATGACGGAAAGACGCAAGACGAACTCTTCCTAAGATGAGCTTCGGAGGGCGCAAACCCGTCCGTTGCGGAATGCCAACTGCTTATTTTGACCTATTCGTCCCGAGGAACAAAGCCTCCCCGTGAGAGATGTTGCCAAAAAATGTTGCGTTTCTCCCGGCGGGAGGCCTGGCAAGACGCAAGGTCGATACCCTTGTTTCTTAGGAACTCTAATCGTTAGGTCTATAGACAGCCCCCTCCGTCCCCGATAGTTTGAAAACAGGGTCATCCTCTCCGGTTCCCGCGGTAGCACTCGTCTGCGGAGGCAGATATGGGACGAATTCGTCTCGTTGGTCTATTTTTCGCTTCATTCGGCCTGCTCTTGTGCGTTTCCCAAGAGGCAGCTGCCCAATCCTCGAACCGATTGGTCAAACCCAACGAGGAAAAGGGCGATCTTTCTTCCGACGCGCGGCTACGCGGGCGGCGTCCGCGACCCATAGCTCGCGGGCCGGAGATTTTCTATTGCGAAACTCCGGATACTTCCTGCCGGACCACGCAGGATACCTTTCCCATCGCCGACCTTCGCGATCTGTTCGTTTTTGTGGTGTGGCCCGGTGTGAGCGGCCAGCACGTGCAGACGGTGGAATTCCTTTTGCCCGATGGCAGCATTTATTCCTCAATGAAGACACGGTTTTCGGTTGGCGGAGCTTCCTTGGTTGCGGCCATGGCCCCGGCGTTCAAGAATGTAGTCTCGCCCGCTCCACCGGCGCCGCACCTGATGGCTGACGCCAACAAGACTCATGCGGAAGGAATTCCCTCGCTGCTGATGAAAAGCCGTGGCGATTCCTCGATTCTGACGGTGCTGCCCGTCGGCGGAACGTATATCACGCAAAGAAATCTCAGCGGGACGTGGCGCGTGCGGGTACTCCTGGATGACCGCCTCGCGCTCGAATCGGAGTTCACCCTGGTCCCGCGCCAGCCCCCGCCCGCAACCAGAGCGGAAGTAGAGGAAGAACGATGAACGCGACTTACAAACCTTTGCGCAATTATCCCGGGATAATGCTGCGCTCGTTTCTCGCTCTGCTGCTGGTCTGCCCGGCAACGCCGCTTCTCTCGGACGAGCAAACCGCGGTGACCTCGACTCGAGACGCGACGGTCAATCAGGCTGCTCCCGCGACCAATAACGGCGCCGCGACTACGGTCTCCACGCATACCGCGCAAAATGCCAACCAGCGCTCCCTGGTGCGCTTCGATCTCAGTAGCACGGGCTTGAATTCCAACACGGCGCTGAAGACCTCCACACTCAATCTCCATCCTACGACGCCACTCTTCCTCAGCCGCAGCCTGGAAGTGCATCGCATTACGGGAACGACCGACTGGACGGAAGCCGGCGTTACGTGGAATACGCGGAATGGAGCGCTGGCATGGGCCGTGCTGGGAGGCGACTTCGATCCCACGGCGACAGATACGCAGCCCTCGGGAACCGCAGCGGGGACAACCGTTCTCTTCAACGTTCTCAGCGATTCCACCTCGGCGAATATTCCGCAGGGGTGGGTCAACGGAACGATTCCGAATTACGGCCTGCTGGTGAAAGACCAGTTGGAAGATGGAGCCACGTGGTCCTTCACTCGGGCGATCACGGTTACCGCCGGCGCCAATGCCCCATTCAACGGATACAACGGCTACAGCGCGCAGATCACCGGGTTCAACACCGCCGCTCTGGTGGCTGCCGGAAAAATGCGCGCCGATTGCAACGATTTGCTCATCGCGCGCTTCGCCGCCAACACTTGGACACAGCTCGACCGGCAGGTCATCAATTGCAACACCGCAGGCACCACCATCTGGTTCAAGTTGCAGGCGAATATTGCCGCCAACGGGACGGACGCGAGCTACTCGCTGTTCTACGGCAACGCCAACGCGCCTGCTCCGCCGGCAAACTTGAACAACGTCTATCTCGCCTACGACAACTTTGACGCCGATACACTCGGCCAGCCGCCCGCTGGTTGGACGGTACAAGGGGGCGGCCCTTGGAACGTCGTGGCCGATGTCGGGGCGAACCGGGTCCTCCGCGAATCCAATGCCGCCGGCAACAATCGAAATCTCATTCACGTCACCTCCGTGACCACCGAGCGGGACGTGTGGGTTCAGTCCGACGTTCGAATGACCACAGCCGCAGGGTTGGAAAGCACCGGATGTCCGCTTGGGCGCGTTGGCGGGACCACTGTCGCCAATATGACCGCCTACCGTTCTTGCCTGCAGTTCGTTACCGTCGGGGGGAATCCGAACCAGAGGGTGTCGCAACTCGCTTATTGGAACGCCGGAGCTTTCACTAGCTTGCAGCAGCCACTTTTCGCGTGGAACAACGCCACGTTTTACACCGTTGGCGGAGCATTTTTCGGAAGCCCGGCGACCCTGCGCACTTTCGTTAACGGCGTGCTTCAAGCGCCGTCAATCGTCGGTAACGCCAACGTCGCGGCTGCCGGCTCGGTCGGACTTTTTGTCTACGACGGCGATCCGGTCAACTACGACTTCGACAATTTCCTGGCTCGCCGCTACACCGAGCCGGAGCCGGCGACCGCCGTCGCCGCCGAATCGGCCAATGCCTTGTCGCCCTTGTATGGCACACGCGAAAATATCGTGGCCAACCAGCCGACCCTCAATTTGCGCTATCTGCGCGATGTCACCATCAGCGCGCCAACGCTGGGCATTTCGGAAATCACCTTGACCTGGACGTTCCCGATCGGTTCGACAAACGCCAACTACGACGGCGTGTTGTTCGCCAAGCAGGCAGGAAGCGTTGCGCCGACCTTTGCTCCCGCGGACGGAACGACGTATATCACCGGGGCGCAGCCCCTCGCGGGACAATTCATCGCGGCAAACACCAACCCGTTCGCGACTGTCACTGTGGTGGATGAAAACGGAGACAACAGCATCGTCCTTCCGGGCGCGCAGTACGCTTACAAAGCCTACACCCACGATGCCACGGCCATTGCGGGAGCGGCTTCTTCGGCTGCGCCTCACTATTCTTTCGGCAACACTTCGACGCAAACGAACATCACGGTGACCGGCGGGGGCGCGAATAAGAATTGGAGCTACAAGACGGGCGCGACGACTCTCGCTGCACCCGCTTTGGATCCGGGAAATATTGTTGTTACCGGTGGGAATGACAATACCGTGCACGCGATGTCCGTGAACAACGGCCAGCGCAATTATCAGCCAGGTGGAACCTCAGGTGTTACCGGTGGAACGATCCAGGGACGGCCTTCGCTGATCGCCGCCAGCGATACTTCCAACCCGACCTGCACAAATGTCTGCGCGGTTGCTTATGTGGCCGCAGGTGATGGCATCGTATATGCGTTTCGAGCGGACACAGGCGCCTTGCTCTGGCAGACGGCCGTCCTGACAACCGGTGCGGGAAGCGGCTTTCAGGCGGCCGCGGCCGTTCAGGTGAAATCCTTCGCTAACGTGGGATACCTAAATGCCTTTGACCTCGTCATTGTCGCCACCCGCAATACCGGCAGCACGACAAACAATAAAGTTTATGGACTGAACGGAAACACCGGCGCCACGGTCTGGACCTTCACTCCCGGAAACATGGACATCGTCAGTGCTACCCCGTACGTCGACTACGTCAACAATATGGTCTGGGTCGCCAGCCGTTCCGCCGGTGGCGTGGTCCAACCCAGTCTTTGGAAAATCAGCACCAACAGCAGTGGAGCTGCGGCCTCATCCGCGACCTTCAATCTGAATGATGTCGACCAGGCGCCCACGCAAAATTTTGATGGCAAGGTCATCTACGTCACCGCCAACAACGGCCGCCTCTGGGTGGTGCGCACGGACATCAACAACTGTTTCACTCGAAGTGGTGCTCTCGGTGTCACTCCGGTGGGCTTTCCCATTCCCATCGAAACCGCCGCCGTAAACGACGACGTCTTTTTCGCGACAACAGCGGGCGTATCGAAAGTTCACGTGGCCTATAACGCGGCTTCGTGCGCGGCGCCTGTCTTTACCGTTTCCCCGGGCGGATGGGTCAATCCTGCGATTGCCTCTCCGTCGTCGCTCATTTTCACTTCTCCGCCGCAAGCCGAATTCATGTACGTTGGTTCATCGGATGGGCATCTCTACAAGATCGATCCGACAACCGGCGCGAACGCCGCCAATCGCCTTATTCGTGCCGGCGCGACGATCGGCGATCCGAGTTTCGATACTTTCCTTCAAAAGTTTTATGTCGGGGATACCACCGGGCGTATCTATTCTTTCGATGTATTCTAGGGATGGATTGGGCCGCGGCCGCTAGCCTCGGTCCGTTTTTCCCATCAGCAAGCCGCGCAGCCCGAGAAGCACCAGGCGCGGCTGGCGGCGCACCACATTCCACAATAGACGAGTGGACTCATCGCGGTTGATTTCTCCGAGCGATTGCCGCGTCGAAGCGTCCAGCAGATCGACGAGCTGTGAATAATCCTTCTGCTCGAAATGGTGCAACGCGCGGCGGATCAGCCAGTGCGTTCCCAATTCCCGCCGCAGGGCCGAAAGTTCCCGGCTCTTGCCATTCTGCAAAAGTGCTTGCGAGACGCCGAGTGCGCCGCGAAAACCGGTAACGATTCCTCCGACGGTCGAAACTTTCACCTGCGCCGCCGCGTCCCCCACCAGATAAACTTCGCCGTTCCCGATTTGCCGCCGTACCGGCACCCAGCCGCGATAGACCGGGATGCGCGCGCCTTGCCATTCGAGCGGCTCCAGATGCTTCTTTTCGAGGAAGCGTTCGAAGCAGCGTTTCGTGTCGCTGCCGTGCTCGCCGATCACACCCAGCGCGCCGCGTTCAGCGGATTCCGGGATCAACCAGTAAAAATAGGGCGTATCATCCGGCACGAACCAGACGCGGGTCGTGTCCGGAGGGCAATCTTTCGGCAGGCGCACGATGGCTTGAACGAGAGGCACGGTCTCGATCGGGGGCCAGCCGGAAGCACGTGCAACGCGGCTCGCCGCGCCGTCCGCGCCAACCACGCTGTCCGCGTGCAATTCTTCGTGCTTGCCGCCGGACTCGACCTCCAGGCGCAAGCCGCGCGCGTTTGGACCGATTCCCAGGAAACGCGTATCAAACGATAGTGTTGCGCCGGCTTGTTGGGCCTCGCGGGCCAGCGCCGGAATCAGCCGCGAGCGCTCGATAATCAGATCGGGCTTGGTCAACGCCACCTGCGCCGATCGGCCATCGGTGAAAAGCTCGAAACGGCGAATCTCGTTGATGATGCTTTCGCGGGCGGAAGCGCCCATTTGGTGGCGGAAATGATCTGTAACGATCAGCGTCCGGGGCGCGGGCTCAAATTGCGGTTTTGATTCCAGCACGCGCACACGCCGGCCGCCGCGGGCCACGCCGGCGGCGGTGAAGAGTCCCGCAGCGGAGCCGCCCACAACGATCACTTCCCGGTCGTTCCGTTGAGGCTGTGCTTCTGTCTTTTCCACAGTTCCCGTGCTTCCCAAGGACGTGCGTTCCCCGAGGATTCTGCTCATCAGGGATCTTACGCCAAGAAATTTACTTGCTTCCCGCTCGACCCGTGGGGGCTGCGCGAGGTGTGAGTGAGAGGGCGCCCGGTAAGTATAGCGAATCCATCACCGAGGGCAACACGAGGAGAGTCTCAAAACCAGCGATGGACGATGTATTCCAAGCCGTCTGTTATCTTAGGAGGCCGGGGAGATCTTGCGAGACTGGCGTTCATATGGCGCGCGCTCAAGATACGCGACGCCGGCAAAGATAATGCCGAGGGCCACAGCGCCAACCAAGATAGCCACTCGCGCGGAAAGATAGCTGACGAGCACGGCTGCGCCGCCGCCAATGGCGCCGAGCAGATACAGCGTGAGCACGGCGCCACGGTGCCCTAGACCAAGATTCGAAAGACGGTGAGCGGCGTGGTCCTTCCCGGGCGTGGCGAAAGGCAGCAGCCCGCGCCGCGAGCGGGAAATCGTGACGAGCGTCGTGTCGAAAATCGTCACGCCCAGGATCAGAATCGGAGCAAGCCACGCGGACAGATGATTGGAGTTCTCCAGGCGCAGCTTTAGCCCCAGCGTGGCCATCAAGTAACCAAGAAACATGGCGCCGCCATCGCCCATGAAAATCTTTGCGGGCTTGAAATTCCAGCGGAGAAACCCGGTGGCCGCGCCGAGAACGGCGGCAGCTAGAGTGGTAACGAGCGTCTGGCCGCTCAGGTAAGCGAGCATCGCGAAAAAAACGGAGGCCATGGCCGCGACGCCTGCGCAAAGGCCGTCCATGTGATCAAGGATGCTGAAGGAGGCGGTGATCCCGACGACCCAAACAACGGTGAGGACCGCGTCTAGCAAATCTCCGCCGCGTCCGCCCACGAGCACGCTGAAAACCTGCGCGCGAATTCCGCTGACCAGCAGGATCGCCGCCGCCAGCGGCATGCCCACAAACAGTTTGACTTGATGATGGAGCAGCCCGCGGTCGTCGAGGATGCCAACACCCGCGACGAGCGTCGCGCCGATGAGGATGCCCACAATCTGGGCGCGTGCCGGTCCTTCAAAAGCAAAGAGCACCGCGATCACTACTGCGGCGTACATTGCCAGGCCGCCAAGAAGCGGGATCGGCGTGAGATGAACTTTGCGCGGCCCTGGCAGATCGACCATACCAACGCGCAGCGCCAAGGCGCGCACGGGAACGACCAGCGTCAGCGACGAAAATAGTGCGATGAAAAAAGCGAGCAGGCCTGCGGCCATGCAACCTCGTTTATCAAGTGAGCCGAATCCAGCCAGGCCGGTGCGGCTGGTGTCTCACGTGATCCTCGCCGGGTTGGGGACCCGGCTCCCAAGTCGAGCTAACAGATGCTGCCCCACGCAGCACTAAATACGATACTGCGATTCCATTCTAGCTTCAATCGGGTTAGTCCTGTATGTGCAGAATTGCACACTTCGAGTTGTGCCTTCAGATTCGAGCAAGGACCGCTCCACTCGGCCGGCGAACTTCGTGGCTCAGCGCTCCGTCAACATGCGCGTGAATATGCGCTTCACTTCCTCTTTGTCGCGGGTGGCGTAATACCAGTCTATGGTGCGCTTGAGGCCCTCGCGGAAGAGCACCTTCGGTTCCCAGCCGAGAAGTTTCTTGGCGAGAGAATTGTCAGCGACACGGTTGAGCGGGCCGGTGGGCATGTTCCGCAACAGCTTGATCTCGGCTTTGTGTCCGGTAAATTCGCACACCATCTTGGCGCAATCGATCACGGGTATACGTTCCATCGTTCCAAGGTTTACCGGCGTGCCGTCGTTAATCTTTTCCCCCGCCAGGATGGTGCCCTCGACGATGTCGTCAATATAGGTCCAGTTGCGGATCTGTGTGCCGTCGCCCCACACTTCGAACGGGTTCAGGCCGAGGAAAGCGCGCGCAATCATCGCGATTACGGCGTGATTCTCCACCCCGCGCGGGCCATACACCGTGAAGTAGCGGCAGCAAGCGGCACCCATTCCGTGTTCCTTCGCATAAGCCTGCAGCGTGAATTCACCCATCAACTTGGCCCAGCCGTAAGTATTGTCGGCATCATTCGGGCCTT
>JBGQDD010000067.1:0-10939 GCA_041495665.1 Candidatus Acidiferrum sp. | reverse complement strand
CGCCATGGCCCCGCTCAGCAACTTTGTCAGCACCGAACGCTTCGGCGACTTCAGCAGGAACTGGAACCGATGCTCTTTTTTCAACCGCGCCAGCGGCGCCGTCGCCGGCCCCAGGATGCGCACCCCTTTATCGTCATGCGGTGAAAAATATTCCGAAAGCTGCCGCGACCAGCGGATGGCCTTCTCCAGGCTGATATCGCGCACGATCACGTTGGCCAGCGACGTGAACGGCGGATACGCCATCATTCGCCGGAAATGCAATTCGCGCTCGAAGAACGCGCTGTAGTCCTGCTTCACCGCATCCTGAATCGCGTAGTGCTCCGGATAATATGTCTGAATCAGCACGCGGCCCTTCAGCTCGCCGCGCCCCGCCCGCCCCGCAACTTGTGTCAGCAGTTGAAACGTCCGCTCCGCCGCGCGAAAATCCGGCAAGCTCAGCGACGAATCCGCCGAAACCACGCCGACCAGCGTCACTCGCTGAAAATCGTGCCCCTTCGCCAGCATTTGCGTTCCGACAAGAATGTCCAGCGCCCCGCCCGCGAACGCACCCAGCGTCTCCTGATACTGCCGCTTCGTCCGCGCCGTATCCCGGTCCAGCCGCGCGATTCGCGCCCCGGGAAATTCCTTGCGCAGCCTTTCTTCCAGGTGCTCCGAGCCTTCTCCAAAAAAATAAACGTACTTCGACTGGCACTTTGGACATTGCTTCGGTATCTGCTGAATCGATCCGCAATAGTGGCATTCCAGCCGGTTGCGCTGCTTGTGATGCGTCATCGAGATGCTGCAGTTCACGCACTGCACGGACGCGCCGCAACTCCGGCACAGAACAGACCATGAATACCCGCGCCGGTTGATCAACACCAGCGCCTGCGTGCCATTCGCCAGGCATTCCTGAAGTCCCGCATGCAGCGTTGCGGAAATCGGGCTCGCCTGATGGGTCTGCTGAAAATCCTCCCGCAGGTCCACGACCTCCACGCTTGCGAGCGAACGGTCCGCAACGCGCGAAGCCAGCGTCAGCAATTCGTATTTCCCTTCCCGCGCGTGGTGATACGTTTCCATCGAGGGTGTCGCTGAACCGAGCAGCGCCAGCGCGCCTTCCATCTTGGCGCGCACGATAGCCACGTCGCGGCCGTGATAGCGGGGAGTCTCCTCCTGCTTGTAACTGTTCTCTTGCTCTTCATCGACGATAATGAGCCCGACATTTTCCAGCGGCGCAAACACCGCCGAGCGCGTCCCCACTACGACGCGCGCCTCACCGTTCCGCACGCGCCACCATTCGCGCGCCCGTTCCACATCGCTCAGCGCCGAATGCAGCACCGCCACGCCCTCGAACCGCGCGCCAAACCACGACCGGCACTGCCGCCCAATCCAAAGTGTCAGCGCAATTTCCGGCACCAATACGAGCGCCGTTTTCCCGCGCGCCAGCGTATCCTGCACCGCGCGCAAATAAACTTCCGTCTTCCCGCTGCCGGTCACGCCATGGAGCAACTGCACGCCAAATTCGCCCAATTCAAAACGCGCACGAATCCCGCGCAGCGCGCTCTCCTGCTCCGCATTCAATTCATGCGCCGGAGGCGTGTACCCCGCATCAAATGGATCCTCCGCCGGATCAATCGGCTCCTCCCAACTTTCCAGGAGTCCGTCGCGCAGCATCCGCTCTATAAGAGTTCGCGTCACCTGCGCCAGCTTCAACAGTTGCGGCAACGGCAGTGGCCCGCGTTCCGTCTCCAGCAGTCCGCGGATTCTTTCTTCTCTGCGCTTCCTCTGCGCACTCGGCGTCTCTGCGTTATCATTCTCTTCGCTTTTCTTCGCCGGCGATTCCTCAGCCGCCGCAGGACCGCCCTTCCACGCGATCACTCGCTGCGTCCTTCGGTTTCTGCCCTCCACCGTCTCCCGAATTTCAATGAGTTCGCGGCGTTGCAACCGCTGCAAAGCGGGCGTATCAACACCTAGCTTCGCCGCTGGACCGAGCGCCAGCGTCCCTTTTTTCTCTTTCAACTTCGCGAGAAACGCCGCTTCTCCGGGCCTGAGCCCATGCGACAATTCGCCGCCGCTCAAGCTTTCCACCGCTTCACACCCCGCATCCGTCAAAATAATCTGGCGTTGCGATTTCAACTCCGTCACCGGCGGCAGCATCGCGCGAAAAACTTCGCCGACCGGCGCCAGGTAGTACCCCGCGATCCAATGCGCCAGCTCGATCAACTTCGGCGTCAGCGCGGGAACAAAATCCAAGACGCGGCTGATCTCACGAATCTTCGTCCCCTGCGGCGCGCTCTCCGCCATTTCCACCACGACGCCGACCATCGCCTTCTTCCGGAACGGCACCAGCACGCGGCTCCCCGGCTGCACCGTTCCTTGCAATGCCTCCGGCACCGCGTATGTAAACGTCGTACGCAGTGGCACGGGCAGTGCGACATTGCAAAAAGGAGAACTCATCTCGCCGTGTAGTGTATCAGTACGAGGAAATGCGTCGATAAAAGTGGAGACCCGTCATCCTGAGCGTCCCGGTCGGAACCGGGACGCGATCGAAGATTCCGGCCTGGCCGGAAAGGATCTCAGCGCAAGCCTATTCAGCTACTGCTGCTGTCGAGGAAAAATCGCTACCGGCTAATGAGAAAAATCCCCGCGAAAATAGTAACGATCCCCATCCACTGCCAGCGCGAGACGTGTTCTCTCAAAAAGATGGCCGCAAGCCCGACGGTGACCGCTCCATAGAGCGAACCCAGCACACTGATCACCGCGACCTGCTCCATTTTCATTCCGAGATTGCTAAGGACAAACGCGCCGGTATCGAACACGCCCATGCCCAGCACCATCCAGCGCACTTCGCCGCGTGGAAGATGCATGGGCTGTCTCGCAATGAGGATCGCCGCCGCCGTTAGCACGGTACTCGTCAAACGGATCATCCACACCGTTTGAATCGCGCCGACTCGCGGGATGATGCGAATGCCGAGCAACCAAAACAGCACGGCGAAGCCCACGGCAGCGAAGATGGCCCAGCCGATTCCTCGGCCGCTTCTCTGCACGGCTGCGGTATCATTCTCGTCCGGCGTTTTTTCTCCGCCGGCAACAACCACGACGCCCACCAGAGTGCAAATGATTCCCGCGATTCTCACGATACTCAGCCGATCGCCGGTCATCCAGGAAAGCAGCAGCGTCAACGCCGGATAACTGGCCGAGAGCGGAGCAACGACGGCCATTTTTCCGATCTCAAACGCGCGGTAGAGCGCCAGGCACGACACGGCATTGAAGCATCCTGCCAGGAATCCCCAAGCCCAGGGCTGCCACCCGGATCCATCCGCGAGATGCCCCCAGCTACCAAGCGCGGGAAGCAGAAGGGAGAGTAGAAAAAAACCGATCAGTTGCATGTACAGCATGGAACGCAGAGCGCCAATGCGATGCGTGGCAAAACGCGCAATGAAATCCGCGCCGCCCCAGGTCAGCGCGGTCAGCAAGCCTAGCAAAATTCCCATGATGAGTTAGGCGGACTTGCCTTTCTTCACTTCCAGGCCAAGCACGGCCATAACCTTTTGGAGATCTTTCCAGACTTCACTCTTTGCGGGTGGATTGCGCAGCAAATACGCGGGGTGATACGTCGCCAGCAATTTTCTTCCGCGAAATTCCAGCCACTCTCCACGAAACTGAGAAATTCCGCGATTGGTCTGAAGCAACGTTTTTGCAGCGACCGCACCCAGGCAAACAATTACTCTTGGAGCGATGGCGTCGATCTGCCGCATAAGAAATGGCGAGCAGGTGCGTACTTCGTCTTCTTCCGGCTGGCGATTCTCCGGCGGCCGGCACTTCACTACGTTGCAGATGTACACGTCTTTGCGCTGCAAGCCCATCGCTTCGATCATCTGCGTCAACAGTTTTCCCGCGCGCCCCACGAATGGCAGTCCTTGGGCGTCTTCATCGGCTCCCGGGCCTTCGCCCACAAAAACCAGCTCGGCCTTGGGATTTCCGTCGCCGAAAACAATTTTGTGCCGCGTGCCGTGAAGCTTGCAGCGGGTGCATTCACCAAGATCCTCGCGAGTCTTGAGCAGCGAGTCGCCCGCAATTTTCTCGATGGACTCGAAAAGCGACGGTCCCGCAATCACCGGCAGCGATGCGATCTTCGGACTCACGGGCATCACCGACGGTGCGGTCTTTTGCAATACAGGTTTTCCTGCGGGCTTGGGCAAGGTCTCTTCCTTTTGAAGTTCTGTAGTTGAGAAACGGGTGGTGGCAGACGGTTCCAACTGTTGGTCACTATCCGACGCAGCGACGGCTCCGCGGTCCCGATAAAACAGCCGGATTCCAAGGTCTTCGTAAAAACCCAGCCTGCCGGATAGTTTTTTCTGAAGAGTTTCGGAAATGCGCTCGGCCATGGCGGGATCAAACGCCGGAGCGCTTCATTGCAGCCGCTCCATGCAAAACACTTCGCAAACGCACCACTTCGTCCAAAATCCGCTGCGCCACTTCGCTCTTGCTCATCTTCGGAAGCGCAAGGTCGCGTCCATCGCGAGAAAAGAGCGTCACCATATTCGTATCGTGATCGAATCCCGCGCCTTCGGCGGTGACGTCGTTGGCCACGATCAGATCGGCGTTTTTCGCGGCAAGCTTCTTCCGCGCGTTCTCCGCAACGTGGTCCGTCTCCGCCGCAAAGCCCACCACGATTTTCTGTCCTTTGTTTCTCGCCACCTCCGCCAGAATATCCGTGGTCGGCTCGAGAGAAATCGTCAGCGGGGCATGGCCCTTCTTGATTTTTTCCGCGTGCTGCTCCACCGGGCGGTAGTCCGCCACCGCCGCCGCAAGAATGGCGATGGAAGCTCCGGAAATCCGGTCCACGACGGCATGGTGCATATCCCGCGCAGTGCGCACGTCAATGCGCTCCACACCAGCGGGGACTTCCAAATTCACCGGGCCGCTCACGAGAATAACCTTCGCACCACGCTGCGCCGCTGCTTCCGCGACCGCATAGCCCATCTTCCCGGACGAGCGGTTAGTGATGTAGCGAACCGGATCGAGGTCTTCGCAAGTCGGACCCGCGGTGACCAGGACGGTCTCGCCGTCCAAATCCCGCTGCGTTTTCAGCGCCTCGCGAACGGCGGCGACGATATCTTCCTGTCCCGCCAGCCGTCCCGCGCCGGTCATGCCACACGCAAGATAGCCCTCGGCAGGGTCCACGATTTTTACGCCGCGCGCGCGCAGCATCTCGACATTTTCTTGCGTGGCCGCATGATTCCACATATTTACGTTCATCGCCGGCGCCACCACCACCGGGGCCGTCGATGCCAGGTACAAAGTCGTCAGAAAATCGTCCGCGATCCCGCGCGCAAATTTTGCAATGATGTCCGCCGTGGCCGGCGCGACCAGCAGCAGATCCGTCCGCTGTGCCACCGCAATGTGTTCGATGGCGCTTTCGAGGTTTGCTTCACCGCCCGAGGAATCGCCGAAGAGATCGGTGATGACTTTCTGCCCGCTCAGCGCCGCGAACGTCAGCGGCGTGACGAACTCCCGTGCCCCGCGGGTCATCACCACCTGCACGCTGAACCCGTCTTGCTGCAAACGGCGCACCAGTTCCGCGGCCTTATAAGCCGCCACTCCGCCGGTCACACCAAGCGTGATTCGCATCGCTGCTTTTCGCGGCCCGCTACTTCCGCCGCTTATTTCCTTCCTTATCTATGTCGATCGACGCCGGCTCCGTGAAGTCGTACTCGAGCAGGCTGTTCTCCAGCTCTTCGCACGCGATCCGCGTCGCCTTCAGCGTTCTTGGGTTTTCGATCAGCGGCGGCGCACCCGCCATAATCTGCCGCGCCCGCCTTGCCGCCAGCACCACGTACGCAAACTGGCTCTGGGGAGCTTTCGTCTGCATGGTCATATCCGTCATTCCCTCCCAAACGATGCCAGAAGTTCTTCCACTCTCGCCCTCCGTCGCGCGCTCGTGCAGTGCAGGGCGGTCACAATCGCCTGCGCTTCGCGTCCCGCGCGTTCCACATCCTCATTCACTACGCAAAAATCATAATACTTGCCGAACTGCGCAATTTCGTCCCGCGCCTTCGCCAGACGCCGCGCGATCTCTTCGCTCGAATCCTGGCCGCGGTCGCGCAGCCTGCGCTCCAGCTCCTCGCGCGACGGTGGCAAAATGAAAATCGCCACCGATTCCGGGAGCTTTTCTTTAACCTGCGCCGCGCCTTGAACGTCGATCTCCAGCACCAGATCGAGTCCCTGCTTCCGCGATTCCTCCAGCCACTTCCTCGGCGTGCCGTAAGAATGTTTTCCAAAAACCCGCGCGTACTCCAGAAATTCGTCGCGCGCTACCATGGCGTCGAATTCCGCTTCCGTGACGAAATCATAGCACTTCCCGCTGGCCTCGGTCGCGCGGCGCGCCCGTGTAGTACATGAGATCGAAGGCATCGTGCCGGGCAGCTCCAGGATTCGCTGCACCAAAGTCGATTTTCCCGATCCCGACGGCCCCGACACGATCAACACCAGCGGCGCGATCTCAGTTTCCGTGCTCATTCGATGTTCTGCACCTGCTCCCGCAGTTTTTCGATCTCCGCCTTAATTTCCAGCGCGACTCCCGTGATCGCCAGCGCTTCGCTTTCCACGCCGGGCGTCTTCGAGAGCATGGTGTTGGCCTCGCGATGCATCTCCTGCAGAAGAAAATCTAGCTTCTTCCCCAGCTCGCCTGCACCGTCAAGCAATTTCACGAACTGCTGCAGGTGGCTCCGCAGGCGGTCTAATTCTTCACTGATATCGCTGCGCTCCGCAAGCAGCGCGGCCTCCTGCGCGAGCCGCGCCGGATCGATGCCTATTCCGCCGAGCAGTTCCTTCAGCTTGCTATCCAAGCGCCGCGCAAACGCCGGGCGCAACGTCGCCGCGAGCCCACGCACTTGCTCCACATGACCGCCGATGCGCGCCAGTCGATCGCGCAACTCCTCGACCAGATGACGGCCTTCCGCACGCCGCATATCATCCAGCTTTGTCAGCGCGTCGCGCAAGCCAGCGTCCAGCGCCCGTCCAAGCTTTTCTTGCTCCTCTTCCGTCTCCGGCACGAAAGTGGTGACGCCGGTGATCACTCCGGGAAGTCTCAAGAGCGCGACCACATCCATATCCGTTGCCGCTCGCGTCTCCTGCCGCAGCGCTTCGGCGGCTTTCAGATACGACTTCACCAACTCCCGATTCACCTGTACCGGGGCCGCCTTCCCGGGTTCGACGCTTACGGTCACTTCCACGTGCCCGCGATGAATCCTTTCGCGCACGATCTGCCGCAGCCGCAGATCGTACAGATCAAATCCCTCGGGCATGCGCAGCTTGAGGTCCAGGAACCTGTGGTTGACGCTCTTCACGCTGACGCGCACCGCCCAGCCATCCTGTTCGGCGCGCGCTTGCGCGTACCCGGTCATCGAGAAACATTCGATTTTCTTCGTCGGTACTGTAGTCGTTTGGCTCATAAGGAATCCGATGCAACATTCAACTTTGCCGGTGCGGCCTGCGCCGGCGCCAGCATGTCGTCGTCCGCAAACTGCAAATCATGAAGCCGGGCGTACGTTCCGCCATGGGCTATCAGTTCCGTGTGCGTTCCGCTTTCCCGGATTTGTCCATCTTCCAGGACAAGAATTTTGTCCGCGCGGCGAATCGTGGAGAGGCGATGCGCGATCACGAAAGTGGTGCGCCCCACCATCAGGTTGGCGAGCGCCTTCTGCACGAACATCTCGGACTCCGCATCCAGCTCCGAGGTAGCTTCGTCCAGAATAAGAATGGGCGAATCCTTCAAGATGGCGCGCGCGATGGCGATGCGCTGCCTCTGTCCGCCGCTCAAGCGCGTGCCTCGCTCGCCAATCAGCGTGTTGTAGCCTAAAGGCAGCTCCATGATGAAATCGTGCGCCAGCGCGGCTTGCGCGGCAGCAATGACTTTCTCCCTGGGGATATTCGTCAGCCCGTAGGAAATATTGTTCCACACGGTATCGTGAAACAGGATGTTCTCCTGCGTCACCATAGCGATTTGTCCGCGCAGAGATCGCAGGCTTGCTTCCCGGACGTCGCGACCATCGATGCGCAGGGCGCCGGAAGTGACGTCGTAAAAACGCGGAATCAGATTGACGAGCGTAGTCTTGCCCGCACCGCTGGTGCCAACGAAGGCGACGACTTCGCCCTTGCGGGCGCTGAAACGAATATTTCGCAAAACGGGGGCCGCGTCGTAAGAAAAACTGACGTCGTCATACTGGACCTCGCGGGCAAAGGCGGGAAGCTCGACCCCGCCGGGAACGTCTTGCTCTTCTTCAGCGAGATCGAGATAGGCGAAGACCTGGGTGGTGGCGCCCTGCGCCTGCTCGAACTGCTGATACACCGCGCCAATTCGCTTGACGGGTTCGTAGGACTTGAACAGCGCGTAAACGAAGGCGATGAACATTCCCGTGGTCATCAAATTCAGCCGTATTCTGTCGCGGGCATAAAGAAGCAGGAGCGATATGACAACCGGCTGAAGCAAATCCATGAGCGGCGAGGTGGCCACCTGGGCGCGGACCCAGCGCATGGTTTCGCGCAGCAGACGTTTCGAAGCCGCTTGAAAATTTCCGATTTCGAAGTCTTCCATGCCAAAGGCTTTTACGATGCGGTTGCCGCCAACGGTTTCCTGCAGGATTTGGGTTAGTTCGCCGAGCCTGGTCTGGCTGCTTTCCACCGAACGTCTGATGCGGCGTCCCAATTTGCCGATGGGCCACACGATCAAAGGCAGGAAGACGCCGCAGGCCAGCGCCATCTTCCAATCGATGTAGAGCAAGATGGACAAGAACACCGGAAACACAAAGGTCTGGCGAAACAGCTCGGCGAGGTACTCGGAAATGGCCAGGCGCGCGCGCTCCACGTCGTTAATGACCGCCGAGAACACCCTTCCAGCGGATTGATGCTGGAAAAACCCGATGGGCTGGCGGATGATTTTCGAGTAGACCGCATTGCGCAAATCCGTGATCGCGCGGTGTCCGACGTACTGAATCAGGCTTACTCCGCCAAACTCACAGAGGGACTTTACTCCGAACAGCACCATCATCGAAATGGAAACCACCGTCCAGACGTTGTGAATGCTGTGCGGGAAGAGATGGTTCACGTAGACCGGCGGGCCTCCGAAAGGAACCTTGAAGAGCAAAATATTGGAATCACTGCTGGCCGGGGCGAGGACGCGGTCAAAAATGGGCACGATGAGCAGCGTGACGGCGCCTTCGGCCAAGGCCACGATCGCCAGCAACACCACTCCCAAGCTCATGCGAAACCGGTAGGGCCGTACGTACCCGAGAAGCCGCTTCAATTGTGGTGATAACAACGAGGCCACGCCGCAGGCTCCCTGACTTGTCCACTTGGTACGCTATTCGCCGCGTCGCGGCGTGTCAAGTTTCCGCGGCCCGCCGAAAACGGGCTGGTGCCGCGCACGCGGTTCGTTTACTTATCGATATCGCGGTGCACGACTTTGGCGGAAAATCCGTGCTTCGCGAGCGACTTCCTCACCGACTCCGCGAGCATCACGGAGCGGTGTTTCCCGCCCGTGCAGCCAAACGCAATGGTCAGATAACTTTTTCCCTCGCGGATGTAGTGCGGGATCAGATAGGTGAGCAAGCCTTCGATGCGCCGCAGGAATTCCCCGGTCTGCGGAAACGAGCGGATATACTTCCGCACTTTCGGGTGTTGGCCCGTGAAAGGCCGCAGCCGCGGCACGAAATGCGGATTGGGCAGAAATCGCACGTCGAGGACCAGGTCCGCATCCGACGGCACGCCGTAGCGGTACCCGAAACTCACCACCGAAACCAGCATCGGCCGTTTGTCCGGATTCTTGAATCGCTCCGTGACAAATTGGCGCAATTCATGCACGTTGAATTGCGTGGTTTCAATGACCACATCCGCAAGCTTGCGGATCGGCTCCATCAGCGCGCGTTCGTGCGACAAACTTTCCCGCACGGAAAAATTCTTGCCCAGGGGATGCGGGCGGCGCGTCTCGCTGTAGCGCCGCAGGAGAGCATCCTCGTTCGCTTCGATGTAAACCAGCGTGATGGGATGATCCTTTTTAAGGTGTTTCAAGAGTGGCGGCAATTTTTCTAGTTGCGCGCCCTCGCGCGCGTCTACCAGCAGGGCCGCGCGCGCAAAGTCTCCTTCACCCGCCGCGTGCAGTTCCGCAAAAATGGGGATGAGCTCCACGGGAAGATTGTCCACGCAGTAGAAGCCCATGTCCTCGAAGGCGTGCAAGACGGTGCTTTTCCCCGAACCGGAGAGTCCGGTGAGGATGACGAGTTGCCGGGTATCGTGTCGCGTGTGCGGCTTCACGGAGGCTGCCGCTCAATTCTTTTCCCGGCGTTGGTGGGTGCTGGGAATTCTCATGTCTTCGCGGTACTTCGCGACCGTGCGCCGGGTGACGTGAATGCCCGCGTCATCCAGCTTCTTGGCGATCTGTTCGTCGGTCAGTGGATGCGTGGCATCTTCCTCTTCAATCATTTTCTTGACGACGCGCTTGAGCGTCAGCAGCGACATCGCGCCGCCCTCCGGCCCGTTCACGGATTCGCTGAAGAACGAGCGCAGCTCCAGCACGCCCTGTGACGTGTGCGCGTACTTGCTGGCCACCGCGCGGCTCACCGTCGAGGGGTGTACGCCGACTTCTTCCGCCACTTCCTTGATCATCATGGGCTTCAGCGCATCCTGGCCGTGGTCGAGGTATTCGCCCTGGCGCGCGATGATGGACTGGCAGACGCGCAGAATCGTGTGCTTCCGCTGTTCGATGTTCTTCATCAACTGCACGGCGGCCGTAAATCGTTCCTTCACGTAGTTCCGCACGTCGCGGTCGGCGGCATCCTTGACCAGCAGACGCCGGTAAATGGGGCTCAGCCGCAGTTGCGGCATGTCGTCTTCATTCAAAAACGCCTGCCACTGGTCGTCCACTTTGCGGAAGTAGACATCCGGCTCGACCAGCCTCGGCTCT
>JBGQDD010000066.1:0-10959 GCA_041495665.1 Candidatus Acidiferrum sp. | reverse complement strand
CGCCCTCCCCGACCGCCCCCAACGCCTTATCGTATAGGCGCACGCCTACTTATGCACCCCCGAGAACCTACCATGCCGACTCAACGACCGGCATAAGGCGGATGGCTTCCTGGTCGGCGGAGATCGCTTTTTCGTATTGGTGCAATTTATCGTAGGTAACGCCAAGATTGTACCAAGCTGCGGTTTCGCCAGGCGCCAGGCGTACTACCTCGCGGAATGCGCGAACTGCCTTTTCGTACTCAGCAGCTTCTCCCATCTGGACGCCAAGCTGGAACCAGGACAACGCCTGGGAGGCTGGAGTCGCGATCTTGTTTTTTTCTGCCAATGAAACTCGATGAGATGCGACTGCCCGCACCCACTCGCCGGGCAAAGCAAAGTTGAGGTTCTGACCTTCCTTCAAGAAGAAAGTCGTGATCCCAACCAATTGCCCCTGGGCGTCAAAAAGCCCGCCACCACTCGACCCATGGGATATAGCAGCCGATGTCTGAATGAGGCGGACCTGCTCGAACTCGCGAAGTCCAGAGATAAGCCCTTCAGAAATCGTCAATTCCAAGCCCTCGGGAGCGCCGATCGAGTACACATGCTCGCCAACGGTGAGTGCCGAGGAAAGGCGCACCGGAACGGCCGGCGCTTTTAGCTCCTCAACCGTGAGGCGGCCCAAGTCATGGTCTGGATCAACATAGGTGACGGCGGCAGGCCATGTCCTGCTCCCTTGCTTGATCCTAAGAGTCGCACCAGCATCGATGACATGCTTGTTTGTGACGACTTGATCGGACGCCACAGCCACGGCGCTGCCGGTGGCAACCAGGGAACCTTTCTCGTCGAGAACCTCCACGACAAACACAGAAGGAGATAAACGCTTAAAGAGTTCCTGGGGTGACAGTGCCGCTACCTGAGGCGAAGTGTCTAGCCGCACAACTTTTGGAGTTGATTTCTCCTGTTGTGCGTGGACACAAACGGCGAATATCAGCGCCAAAATGAACGGCAGGGCGCGTCTCATTAGAACCTCCGGCCTTACTTCTCAAGTGTGCTTGCGATGTACGACTGAAACGATAGTACTTTGTCTATCAGTCAATGCCGAAAGCGCGGCTTTGTCCAAAATCTGGCATGACTGCTTAGGGTTCGAGCGGCTGCTTGCGGAGCTGGGCGAGAGGCCGCGAGTCTGCGCAAGCCGCCCCAGTGTTATTCTTCCTGAGGTATGAAGACTCTCAACGAGGTGTTCACCGCACTTTCCATGCGGCGGCGATATGAGGTTTGGTTTTTGCGGGTGGGGCTCAGCGATGGCAGCGGTGCGTGGTGGTTCCGATATTTGCTGATGAATCCGGGCCGGGGCGGGTGCGCGGGGGATGCGCAGGGGCAGCCGGTGCAGGTGTGGGCGACGTGGTTTCCACGAGAAGGAAAACCGGAGACGTGGATCCAGGGATTTCCGGTCGAGAGTCTTCGTGGTAGCGGCGGGGGCTCGACCGACCCGGGCTTGGATAACGCGGGCCTGAGTAACGCAGGATTGTGCAACGCGAGTTTGGTGACTGCGGGCTTGAGCAGGCGCGGTGCGAGTCCTTTTTTCATGGAGATTGGGGAGAACCGGATTGGTGAGAACGAATGCCGTGGTTGCATTGAGGTTGGCGGGCAGCGGATTTCTTGGAATTTGCGGTATCGATCGACTTTTCGCGCGGAACTTAGCAGCAAGGGTTGGATTGGGTTTTCGCGGACGCCTCATTCCGACGCGGTTTTCTCGGGCGAGATCGCGCTGAACGATCGTTCTTTTCGCGGCGAGCCGCTGGGCTATGGGATGCAAGGCCACAACTGCGGATACCGGCACCGCCGATTCTGGACCTGGACGCATATCCATTTTCCGGGCGCACGGGGCCGAGGCTCGACCTTTGAGGCGCTGGCGTATGAGATGCCGCTTGGCATGATGTTTCGCAGGGCCGTGCTCTGGCACGACGGAGAGGAGTACACCTTCCGCAAATTCCGCGAAAGCGTGCGCGATTCACGGCAGCTCAGCTGGAAACTGGAGTGCACCGATGCGCGAGGCGCACACATTCAAGTGAGTGTATCGGGACGAGAACTGTTTGTGCATCGTCTTCCGTACGTCAAGACGGATTGTTCGGGACGCTTTGAAGTGGCGAACGACAGTCTGGCGCTTGCACGCATGATGATTAACCGGCCGGGGAGAGCTGCAGAAGAACTGACCACGGACTCCGGCGCCGTGCTGGAGATGGTGGGGAGCTAATCATGGAGGTAGCTGAATGAACTTCTCGGCAGGTGAGGCTCGATTGCAAATTGTTCCCAGAATCTCCACGATTCGTGAGGCGCAAAGATTCCTGGCGAAGTATTTCGCGCCGACGCGATTGATTCCCGCGCCGTTCCTCAGTCAAACGACGGGTAAAAGCGTTTATTTGAAGTTGGAGACGGAGCTGCCCACGAGTTCGTTTAAGGTGCGGGGCGCGTTTTGGGCGCTGGCGCAGAGAATGAATCGGGGGCCGATTCAGGAAGTAGTGGCTTGCAGCACGGGGAATCACGGAGCGGCGGTGGCCTTTGCGGCGAAACAGTTTGGTATTAAGGCAAAGATCTTTTTGCCGGCGAACTGCAATCCTATGAAGCGAGGGCGCATTGCCGCGCTCGGAGCGGCGATTGTGGAGAGCGGCGATAGCGACCCAGCGTCTGCTTTCAGGCTGGTCGCGGAGTACGCCAGGCGGCCGGGCGTGCATTTTCTGAACGATGCAACCGACGAGGATCTACCTGCTGGTCCCGCGACGATTGCGTGCGAAATCCTGGAACAGCTTCCCGAGACCAGTGCGATTTTTGTGCCGATGGGGGATTCGGCGCTGATTCGCGGGATCGCGGCGGCGGCGAAGCAGATCACGCCGCAAGTAAAGATCATCGGCGTGCAAGCGGAGGGAGCTCCCTCGTACTACCTATCTTGGAAGGAAGGCAAAGTCGTGGGCACGGAGACGTGCGACACGATCGCGGATGGGCTGGCAACGCGAACGCCGGAGGCGGCGAACGTGCGGGACGTGAAGAGCCTCGTTGATGATGTGGTCCTGGTGAGTGACGAGCAGTTGCTACGCGCGATTGAGACGTTACTTTTGGAAGAACACGTGTTGGCGGAGCCCGCCGGGGCCGCGAGCACGGCGGCGCTGCTGCAATCCAGCGCCGGGTGCGGCGATCACGTTGCGTTGGTGGTGAGCGGAGCGAATATTTCGCGCGAAGTGCTTAAACGGGCTATCGGCAACGTCTAACCACCCGAGGGCTCTATTCGATTGCAATGATGGGAAGTTCGGGCAACCTCAGACAAACCGCAACGTTCCAATTCAGAGTGAAATAATCCAGTCTTCGGAGTTCCCGCCCCTCCGCTCTGATCCAGCCTGAAACTGAGTGATTTTTGCGGCTCGTCGCGACTGGCCATATGGCCAATGTCGCTCAGAGCAAGTTCCATTGCTCCTGCTAGCCCTAAAAGGATCCTAAGAGAAGGGGAAAGTGTCCCCGGGCAGTTGCGAGGACGAAAGGGCGATGGACAAAGCAAAGACGGAGTTCAACTGGAGAGCGGCACGCGAGGTTGCGCTGGTGGCATGCCTGGCGGGCGGCTGGATGGGTGCGGGCTCACTGGCGATGGCTCGGTCTACGACTGCAGCGGAGGGATCGGCATCAAGTTCCCGATTGTTGAGTGCGGAAGAAGGGCTGGCGATCGCGGATGCCGCGCGGGATCAGGGCCAGCCGGGGCGCGTGGCGCAGGATTGTTCGCACCAGGTTCATGAGACATATCGGAGTTCGGGTTTTGAGTATCCTTATGCGAGCTCGTTCGAACTCTACGCTGGGAACGAGAATTTTGAGCGGGTAAGAAACCCGCATGCGGGAGATTTGATTGTTTGGCCGGGGCATGTCGGCATTGTGCTGGAACCGAGGGAACACAGTTTTTACAGCCTGGTGAGTACGGGCTTGGAGGCACAGAATTACGAGGGGGCGTATTGGAAGTCGCGTGGCAGACCGCGCTTCTACCGGTACAAAGTGGAAACTGCCGGCATTCTGACCGCCGCTAAAGCACCGGCATCGTCACGATCTTCGAATACCTCGAAACAACAGGAGGCCGAGGCTGCGGTCGAAGAGCGATCTCCCGTGTCGGCTTCCGATTCGAACCGGCCGCCGAAGATGGCTTGGGAACGGACGAGGGTCGTAAATGGTCCAGCGGCTGTGCCTGCGCCTGTCGTGGGGAGAACTAGATTTGAGGTTCCCCAGAGTATCGTCATCGCGGCAGGAAGTAAGCAACCAACGAGTAGCCAAGTTGCCGAGGGGATCTCAGAATTGAGCAACGCCTCGGGAAGTGTTTTGCGCGCGGATGACGCTTCGAAACTGGCGCTGCCGGTGGTCATTTTTGAGCGGCTCCACGTGGAGCGCCTGGAAATCAAACGGGACCACGGATGGGCGCGACTGCAGATTGATTCTCGAGCGACCATCGCGGGCGGGGAAACGGACTATAAGCGGCGGCGCGAAAAAGTTCGCTGGGAGCTGCGCCGGACCGAATCGGGCTGGGAGGCGATTGCACCCTCGGATCGAACGTATGTGCCAAACGATGTGGCGGTGCGAAATTTAGCGGCACAGTTGGCGCTGCTGACCGAAGGGAACGGCGCCACGGCACATCAGGAAACAGTTCTGCGGCAAGAATCACAGCTCGCCAATCTGCTGAGTGCACTGCTGGAAAACAAGTAGGCCTTATCGCGCAGTCAAAGGCTCTGGAAGCGCAATCATGATGCTAGCGTTGCAGAGGAAGCGGATGAGTGCGCCGAGAAGCGCCTTCCTAATCTGATTTCTGGAACTAGTGCTGCAACGCAGGGCCGGAAGTTGTGCCCTGAGATTCTTGAGGGAGGGCAAAGGCGACGTAGACGCCACCCGAAGATGATTTCGGGTCCTTGCCTCCTCCTGCGGCGATAACGACGAATTGGCGGCCGTTCACTTCGTAAGTGGCGGGAGTGGCGTTGCCGGAGAAGGGGAGAGTCGTTTCCCAGAGCAGCTCGCCGGTGGATTTATCGAAGGCGCGGAACTTTTTGTCGAAGTCGGTGGCGCCAATAAAAAGTAGTCCGCCTGCGGTGACAATGGGGCCGCCGTAATTTTCCGTGCCGGTGTTCTTTTGACCTTTTGCAGCAAGCTCCGGATACTCACCAAATGGGATCTTCCAGACATATTCACCGGTGTTCAGATTGATGGCGTTCAGAGTGCCCCACGGGGGAGCGACGGCGGGATATCCTTCCGGGTCGAGAAACTTGTGGTAGCCGGTGAAGCGAAACTTCATGGACGCGGGCGGCGGTGCGGAGCTTGCGAGCTCTTTGTTTTTGCCGCTCATCAAAAAGCTGATCAGCGCGGAGTTTTGATCGTCGGTCAGATTTGGAAAGCCCGGCATTCTGCCTTTGCCGTTCTTGATGGTCGTGGCAATCTGCGCGGGAGTCAGCCGCTCGCCTATTGCTGTCAGGGAAGGCATTGCGGGAGGCGAACCCGTCATCTTTTCTCCGTGGCAGACGCTGCACTGGCTCCTGTAGATGGCGCGTGGGCTATTTTCGCCGGTGTTCGGGGCGAGCGCGCCGGTCCATGCCATCTCATTCGAATTGATGTAGATGATTCCGGTCTCTGCATCCACGGCGGGGCCGCCCCACTCGGCGCCACCGTCGAAGCCCGGGAAAATCACGGTATCTTTTCCAACGCCGAATGGAATGAACTGTCCTTCGCTGCGGAATTTCTTGAATTTTTCCAGCGCCCATTGATGCGCTTCCGGAGTACGGTTTGTCAAAAGATCTTCGGTGAGAAGTTGGCGCGCAAATGGCGCAGGACGGGTGGGAAGCGGCTGCTCGGGAGCGGCAACTTCGCCGGGCACAGTGCTCGGGGGATACTTGCGGGACTCGATGGGGAAAAGCGGATTTCCGTTGGTGCGGTCGAAGAGATAAACGAAACCTTGTTTTGTTGTTTGCGCTACCGCATCAATTTCTTTTCCGTCCCGCTTGACGGTGAGGAGCGCGGGTGCTGAAGGGAAGTCGCGGTCCCAAGTATCGTGGCGGACTCCCTGGAAATGCCAGATTCTCTCGCCCGTTCGGGCATCCAAGGCAATTAAACAATTCGCGAAAAGATTGTCGCCAATACGGTCGGCGCCGTAGAAATCAAATGCGGCGGAGCCGGTTGGAATATAGACGATGCCGCGCTGGGGATCGAGCGTCATCCCAGCCCAATTATTTGCGGCGCCGCTGGTCTTCCATGCGTCCTTGGGCCAAGTGTCGTAGCCAAATTCGCTCGGATGCGGAATGGTGTGGAAGGACCAACGCAGCTTGCCGGTTCGAACGTCGTAGGCGCGAATGTCGCCGGGAGGCGCAGGGAGAGTCTCGGGGTTGCGGCCACCGAATATCACCAGGTCCTTGTAAACGATGCCGGGGCTGGTTAGATCCACAGACTGAGAACTGACAGGCTCCCGGCCCAGATTTTCGCGGAGGTCGATTCGGCCGCCGTTTCCAAAAGACGGAATCGGTTTGCCGGTGGCGGCATCCAGGGCGTAGACGAAGTTCATCACGCCAACCAGAATGCGCTTGTCATTGCCATCAGCCCAGTAGGTGAGCCCGCGATCCGGTTGCGTTCCACGTATTCCCGAGTCGAACTTCCAAGAAAGCTTGCCTGTCGCGGCATCCAACGCGAAAACTTTTTGCGTTGGGGTGATTCCGTAGAGCACACCCTCGACGATGATGGGGCTGGTCTGAAGGCCGCCTTCCTCCTGAGTGTCAAAGCTCCAAGCGACGGCGAGGCGCTTGACGTTGTTCCGATTGATTTGCGCAAGTCTGGAATAGTGATCGTTCTCCGGGGCGCCGCCGTACGCCGGCCAATCCTGCTGCTCCCGGCTGGATGCACCGAATGCCGGAGGAGTTTTTTCCGCTCGCGCGATCCATCCCACGGTTACGACCGCAACTAGCGAGGCGAGAAATGATAGGCAGGTGGTGAATATTTTCATGAGATTGGATGCCAGGGCTGCGTTAACCGGCGGGCGAAGCAGAGGAATCGGAAAAACTATCGGCGGCTTCACGTGAGGTTGGATAGGCTTTCAGGAAGCGATCGGCGTGGGCTAATTTCAAAACGCCATCAATCATCCCGGTCGTGCCGGCGAGACGAAGGGTGCCGCCGGCGGTTTTCAAGCGGGAGAAACAATTTACAAGTTTTCCTAGCCCACAACTGTCGAGTTTGGTTAGCTTGCTGAGGTCGAGGACGACGCGTGAGTGGCCGTCACGAAGGAGTTGATCGAAGGCCAGCTCGAGCTGTTTGCACTCGACTCCAATCTGGAGCGGTCCGGTTAGCTCGACGATGATGATTCCCGGTTTGAATTCTTTCTTGACGATTTGCAAGGGCGCCTTCCGAAATAGTTTGTGATTCTCAACTCGTCCGCCCGAAGCTTCCTATCCCAATGCGACCGATCATTCTGGCCAGTTCCCGGGCTAGTCCTTGGCGGGAGTTTCCCCGCCTTCGTAAGGAAATTCGCGGATCATGCGCACGCAGGCGGAAAGAGCTTCCAGAATGGAATTACCCCAGCCCGTGGGGAGGAGCGGCGCCGTTTTCTGGTTGACGTATTTGTCCGCCTGGGCAAAAAAGCGCGCATACTGCTCGCGCGGTGGGGCTGCGAATTCCTTCACGGTGATGACAAAACAGACATCCTTGCCGCTCTGATGCTTCTTCATCGAGTAAGAATGAAGCAGCGCGAGCTCTTCGGAAACGTCCTTCTGGGCAAATTTCCAATCGCTCACAAATTCCTCCGACGGGGAGAACCGCGATGCACGGGAACATGGGCACTGCAGAACACGCGAATATTAGGCTGCGCCCGGGGGGCAAGTCAACGCGGCGAGAGCGAACGTGACGCGAATCGAGGGAACGCGCCACGAGGCGATCGCTCTGTACACTTTCATGCGTGAGGGCGGATGATTTAGGCTTCTTGATTATGCCGAGCGGGGTGAAAAAGATTCAAATTTCATTCACGAATTTGGAGGGATTGCGCATGAAGTGGATTACGCGTGAACATGTAAAGGTCGATCGCGTGGCGTGCCCATGGTTGATTCGAAAGTTTGTGGACCCGGCAGCGGAATTTCATTTTGTGCCGGCGGAGCACGTGATGAGCGAGGCGCAGAAGCTGGAGGCCACGCCATTTGACGTTCCCGCGGTAGAGCTGGGCCACCAAGGCAAGGAATGTTCCTTCGAAGCGATTCTGAAGAAATACAATCTGGCGGGCGATGCGGCACTCGTGCTGCTCGGGAAAATCGTGAATGGCGCGGATACGGACAACACGTTGTGGCAACAGCCGGAGGGCGCGGGGCTGAACGCCATCGCGGAAGGATTCCGCCGCCTGAATTTCAAGAACGACCACGAAATCAACGCGGCCGAGTGGATTGTTTACGATGCGCTCTACGCGTACTGCAAAGAGATGGTGAAGCATGGAAAGCCAAACGGGGCTTTCCGCTGAGGGAATACAGATTGAACCGACCGAAGTGGTGAGAGCTAGCCGGGGGCGAGCATCGAGGAACGCACAACAGACTCTCTGGGAATTGAACGCAACGTTGCGGCGGCGTCAGGCGCAGTGTTTCTGGTGGGGCTTGGCGAGGAGCTTTGGAAAAAGTTTCTCCCGAAATATCTGGAATCACTGGGAGCGAGCGTCGCGGCGGTCGGTCTCTTCGGAACGGCGGAAGATTTTTTCGACGCCATCTATCAATATCCGGGTGGCTGGCTGGCGGATCACTGGGGCAGGCGGCGAGCCTTCCTGATTTTTCTTGCGGCGGCGATCGCGGGCTACTTCATCTATCTTTCGAGTCCCACCTGGCCATACCTCTTTCTTGGGCTTGCGTTTGTCATGGCATGGCAGGCCATGGGATCGCCCGCGATGTTTGCGACGATCGGCGACGCGCTGCCCAAGGAACGCCGGGCGATGGGCTTCACCGTGCAATCGATGCTGAAGCGCATCCCCATGGTGATCTCGCCGCTGATCGGTGGTGTGATGATCGGCGCACTCGGTCTGCAAAAAGGCATTCGAGCGGGACTCCTCGTCACACTCGTGCTAGCGGCGTTTGCGGCGGCGTTGCTTTTCTCGCTGCGATTGCCAACTGCAGCCCGCGACACGGTGAGGATGAGAGGTGTGTGGGACTCCTTTCACCCCACGCTGAAACGGCTGCTGGCTTCCGACATCGTGATTCGAATGTGCGAAGGGATGGCGGATATTTTTGTGGTTCTGTACGTGACCAACGTCAGCGGCGTCACAATTCCAAAGTACGGAGTGCTCGTCGCCATTCAATTGATGACGGCCATTCTCATCTACGTGCCGTCGGCAAAAATTGCGGCCCGAGTTGGACGGAAACCGTTCGTGATTGCGACGTTCTTCTGTTTTGCCCTGTATCCCATAACTGTTATCCTCGCGCACAACTTCGGAGGGCTGATCCTTGCGTTCATCGTCGGGGGCCTGCGGGAGATTGGCGAGCCATCCCGCAAAGCCATGATTGTGGACTTAGCGGAGCGCCAGTTGCGCGCCCGGACCGTAGGGCTGTATTACCTGGTGCGGAGCTTATCGATCACTCCGGCATCGGCAATTGGCGGCCTGCTTTGGAGAGTGCGTCCGGAAATTCCATTTGTGACTGCGGGGCTCATTGGAATTGCTGGGACGCTGTTGTTTGCGGTGTTTGTAAAGGAGCAGCAAGCCGGCTAGATAAAATCCGACGCCGATTCACAAGACTGAATGCTCATTAAATCTTCCAGGTTGTACTCGCGTGGTTTGCTTTTTCTCGCCTCTTTGGCTCCGCCAGGTGCAGTCGGCGCCCAGATGCAAAGCAGCGGGGCGCGGGCAGCTCCCCAAGGTGGGAGCAACGCCGCGGAAGCAGTGCGCGTGGCACATTCGCCGAAGCTCGATGGGAGCCTCGATGACCCGCTCTGGCAGTCGGCCAAAGTAGTTACGGATTTTCGGCAGCGGGAGCCGAACGAAAGCCAGCCTGCGACCGAGAAGACGGAAGTGCGGATTCTCTACACGCGGCACGCGGTCTACTTTGGGATTCATTGTTATGATTCCCAACCTTCTAGAATTGCTGCGAAGGAACTGCGGCGCGACGTCAGTCAAGACCTGGACGACCATTTCGAGATTCTGATCGATTCCAACCACGACCGCCGTGGCGCGTACGTTTTTGAGATCAACCCGTTCGGCACACAAACTGACGGACTGATCGTGGAGGAGCAGGGAACCAACCACGGAGGCGATTTCGATGCCGGGTGGGATGGAGTGTGGGTATCGGACGCGCGGATCACTACCGATGGCTGGACCGCGACGGTGGAGATTCCCTTCACAACGCTGAACTTCACGCAGTCGATGAATGTCGTCTGGGGGCTGAATTTCAAGAGATTCATTCGCCGGAAGAATGAAGAGGACCTGTGGAGCGCCTACCGCAGGACTTTCGGCATTGCGAAAGTTTCCCGCGCCGGGGAGCTTACCGGCATCACCGACATCGGCGCCGGAAGACTTTTCATCGTAAAACCGTACGGTTTGATGCAGTACGACAAGAAGAGCGGCGAAAACGCGAAATTTCCGCTGACGGGCGGATTGGACGTGAAATACGGGCTGCACTCAAATCTGGTTGTAAATCTGACCGCAAATACGGATTTCGCAGACACGGACGTGGATCAGCAACAATTCAACCTGACGCCGTTCAAGATTTTTATTCAGGAAAAGCGGCAATTTTTTCTGGAAAACGCGGGAGTTTTTAATTTCAATCTGGGCGACCAGGATCAGCTGTTTTTCAGCCGGCAGATTGGGATCGATCCGATAACCGGGCAGCAGGTGCCTATCAACGGTGGAGCCAGGGTGACGGGCACGATCGGGCGACTGGCGCTCGGGGTGATGGATGTCAATACGCGTTCGAGCGGGCCGAATCCCTATGCCAACTATGCAATCGCCAGGCTAAAGGAATCCTTGTG
>JBGQDD010000065.1:0-10981 GCA_041495665.1 Candidatus Acidiferrum sp. | reverse complement strand
CCAGCGCGGTGAGGAAATCGCCCATCAGGCAAAAAACATAGCGGAAGCCAATCTTACCGAGCGCATGGCGATTGACCTGTCCCGTCCCAATGCCGACCAGTCTCTTTACGTGCGCGACGCCGTCGGTACCGCTCAAGAGCACGGGCTGGATTATGTGGAGTTTGTGAATTACGACGGTGTGCTCATTTCGTCGGCGCAGTTTCCCGCTCGCGTCGGCTATAAGAACGACTGGGTGACCTCGGTCAAGGATTGGAATGACACCCCGGCATTCTTGAAGAAAGAAGAGCTGCCCGACGGCGTGTCGCTTTCCCTCAGCGTCGTTCGTACGAACAACACCGTCGCGGACAAGAGTTTGTACATCATCGGTGGGCACCGTCTGGATAAGAATTTCCTCGCCTCGCTGGTTCTGCCTGCCGGTATGCGGGCGCTCATCTATACCAACCTCGAGCCCACATTTGTCGCAACGTCCCTGATGGCGGAGAAGATCGATGCGGAACAAGCGGAACGATTCGCTCCCTTCGTCGAGCAGTTGCAGAAGCAGCCGCAGCCCGTGGTGCGAACGATTGATTGGACCAGAGATCCGGCCGATGCGGAAACGTTTCATGCCATCCCCTTGACCGGACGCAACAATGAACTTCTTGGCATCTTCTTCGTCGGCAGCTCGCGAAAAGAGCTGGTACTGTTGACCCGCCAAATCATAAAAATTGCCGCGGCGGTTGCGGCGGTTGCGCTATTGATCGGGCTGCTCGTCAGCTTCTGGGTTTCCGCGCGGATTACCAAACCGGTTGAAGAACTGGCGGAAGGCGCACGTGAAGTTGCCAGCGGAAGATGGGATACGCGCATCGACGTTCATGGGCGCGATGAAATCGGCCAGCTTGCCGAAGCCTTCAATCACATGACGCAAACGCTTGCGGCGCAGAAGGAGCGCCTGGTGCAAACCGAGCGTGTTGCCGCGTGGCGCGAACTGGCGCGGCGTCTCGCGCACGAATTGCGCAATCCGCTCTTCCCCATGCAGATTACGATTGAAAATCTGCAGAAAGCCCGCCAGCTCGACGCCAAACAGTTTCTTGAAGTATTCAACGAATCGACGGCGACTTTGAAAGCCGAACTTGCCAATCTCAATACCATCGTTGGCCGGTTCAGCGATTTTTCAAAGATGCCTGCGCCGCAGTTTGTGCGTGTGAATGTGAATGAGGCGCTGCGCAATGCAGTGCGCCTCTTCGAGCCGCAATTCAACGAAGTCGGCAAGCCTACGATCACTCCGGAGTTGTTCCTCACCGAACCTTTGCCCGACATCGACGCGGACCCGGACTTGCTCCACCGCGCGTTTCAGAATCTGGTGCTGAATGCGCTGGACGCCATGCCGGCCGGCGGGATGCTGACCCTGCGAACCTCGGAACAGGATGGCCACGTGCGCGTAGAAGTGGCCGACACAGGCAAAGGCCTGACGCCGGAAGAGTGCTCGCGGCTGTTCACGCCGTACTACACGACGAAGTTGCAAGGGACGGGGCTGGGGCTTGCCATCGTGCAGTCGGTGGTCAGCGATCATCACGGCACCATTTCGGTGACCAGCGACGAAGGCCGCGGCACAGCGTTTCGAATCGATCTGCCGCAGCGCCAAGCCGGCCAGACCGCAACACCGCGCGAACCGGTGCCAGAGTCCAAGAACACGCCGCCGGCTCTGGCCGCGGCTTCCGGCTAACGCTTTACAAAGGACCGAAGCTTGCCCCGTAAAGCTCATCTCCTCCTCGTTGACGACGATCCCAATACGCTGGCATCGCTTTCCCGTGCCTTCCGGCTGGCGGGACATGAGGCCACGGTGTGCGACAACGCCGCCCGCGCGGTCGAACTCCTCCGCACGGAATCGTTCGACGTGATTCTTTCGGATGTGGTGATGCCTGGCAGGAGCGGCCTGGAATTGCTCGAGGATCTGAAGAAGGCCGGCGTGAAGACGCCCATCGTGCTCATTTCCGGGCAAGCGAATATCGAAATGGCGGTGAAAGCGACGAAGATGGGTGCGCTCGATTTTCTGGAGAAGCCGATTTCCACCGACAAATTGCTCGTGACCGTGGAGAATGCTCTGCGGCTTTCGCGGCTCGAAGATGAAAACCGTGAGTTGCGTCATCGCCTGGGAAAACACGAGCTCGTGGGTTCTGGCCCGGCGATGAAGAAGTTGCTTGCGCAGATCGAGCGCGTCGCGGCGAGCGAGACGCGCGTGTGCATCCTCGGCGAGACCGGCACGGGTAAGGAGCTGGTCGCGCGCGCGATCCATGAAAAATCGCCGCGGCACGAGCATCCGTTCATCACCTTGAATTGCGCGGCGGTGCCCGCGGAATTGATCGAGTCCGAACTTTTCGGACACGAAAAAGGCGCTTTCACCGGCGCCGCGGTCAAGCACGTGGGCAAATTCGAACAAGCCGACGGCGGAACGCTTTTTCTGGATGAAATCGGCGACATGCCCGTGGCGATGCAGGCAAAGTTGCTGCGCGTGCTGGAAGAAGGCGAGGTCGAGCGCGTCGGCGGCGACAAGCCCATCAAAGTGAACGTGCGGGTAGTGGTCGCCACGCATCGCAACCTGGAAGACCTGGTGAAGCAGAACGCCTTCCGCCGCGATCTTTTTCACCGCATTTATGTTTTCCCGCTGACGTTGCCGCCCTTGCACGAGCGGCCAGAGGATTTTCCCGATTTGATTGCCCATTTCGCGCGCCAGGTGGCGGCGCAAAACGGTTGGAAAGAGAAAATCTTTGCCACCGAGGCCATCAGCGAATTGCGCAAGTACGGCTGGCCCGGAAATGTCCGCGAACTGCGCAACGTGGTGGAACGTCTCATCCTGCTGGCATCGGACGAAGACGTCGCGGCTGCGGATGTGCGTCTCATTCTTCCTACCTCCGGCTCTCCTTCGGGTGGTCCATCGTCCTCCGCCGCCGGAAGTTCAACGGGCACGCTGGCCGAACGCACGGAAGCATTCGAGAGGGAAGTGATGCTGGCGGAAATTCGTCGTCACAACTTCCATATGACCAATGTAGCGCGTTCACTGGGCCTGGAGCGCAGTCACCTCTATAAGAAGTGCCAGCAATTGGGAATCGACCTGCAGTCCCTCCGCAAGCCAGAATAGGCAACCAATCTGAAATATGTCCGTAAGTTGTTGAAAACAGGGGCAATTTTGTTCTTGACAAAATAGCGATATGTAATATTCTATTTGCAGATTGCAATACGTGGGTTCTCTATGAAACTTGGCGACAAACTCCGCTCCCTCCGCGCCGTCGAAGGTTCGCTCCGCGGATTGGGCCGTTCGATGACTCAACAGGAACTTACCACCGCCATGAAGAGCGAGATCGGCCGGGGTTTGAGCCAGGCCTATCTCTCGCAGATCGAGAATGGCGCCAGGCCCCATCTGACGAACACGACGCGCGAGTTGCTGGCGCGATTCTTCCGCGTCTATCCAGGTTTTCTGGTGGACGACCCCGAGGGCTTTACGCCAGGGCTGCAGTCTGAATTGCGTGCCATCGACGCGAAGATCGATTCCTGGCTCTTTGCCGGCGCCGAACAGTTCACGGCCGATCCGGTGCTTCAGCGTGCTCTTCAAACCATCGCGGAGCATGAAGACTCACGCCGGGCGATTTTGCTCCTGGCGGAAATTCTCCGGACGCCGGACTTAGCGGAGCGCCTCGGAGAAGTCTTGCATCCGGGCAATCATCAGAACGGGGGACAGAAGGGCAACGGTCATCCGCCGCCGTCTGCTGCTCTCCGCAACTGAGCCGTGTCGGTCTCGAAAGGGCCGAGGTAGCACTTGACAGGGCCTGCGTCTCGAATTCCAGCTTGCGCACAAAGTGCGCTCGAGGTGTGCAATGGCGTGGTCTGATTTTTATCTCTTCTGCTTCATTGTCGGCTTCTCGCTGAGCGTGCTCTCGTTTCTCGCCGGCGCCGTTCACATCCACCTGCCGTTCCGTCTGCACCTGCCGTTTCAGGGTGGACATCACGGTGGCGGCCTCCACTCCAGTGGCCACGCGCATGCCGGCGGACATTTTTCCTGGTTCAACGCGATGACGATCATGACCTTCCTCGCCTGGTTCGGGGGGATTGGCTACCTGCTCTCGATGCATTCGCGGTTGGTGGCGATGGTCGCATTGAGTGTCGCGACCGTCTCTGGATTCATTGCCGCAAGTCTGGTTTTCAAATTCATGGCGCGGATCGTGAATGTGACCGATGCGCAGATGCTGGATTGGGATTACCGGATCGAAGGCACCGTGGGCATGATCAGCTCACCCATCCGTGAGGGCGGCACCGGGGAAATGATTTTCGAGCAACGCGGGGTACGCAAGAGCGTTGGGGTACGGAGCGAGGATGGCAAACCGCTTCCGAATGGCACGGAAGTGGCCATCACTCGCTACGAGAACGGAATTGCCTACGTGAAGAAGTGGGAAGACTTCACGAACTGAGCTCTACGAAGAGTTTCTCGGACTGATGAACGATGCGAACGGTCCGGAGCGGAGTGGAAAAGGGAGGTCTTTATGTTTGGTCTTTCGGTGCCCGTTATGGCCGGGCTGCTGGTACTCGCGATTCTTTTTGCGATGGCCGGTTTCGCCAGATTGCTACGAAAAGTGGGACCGCACGAAGCACTGATCGTTTATGGCATACGCCATCCAAGAATTGTGACGAATGGAGGCACGATTGTTATTCCGATGCTGGAACAATGCCGCGAGCTCTCGTTGGAGCTGATGTCCTTTGACGTTGCTCCGCAGCAGAGCCTTTACTCCAAGCAGGGAGTTGCAGTGACCGTCGAGGCGGTGGCGCAGTTGAAGGTGAAGTCTGACCCCGTATCAATTCGCACCGCGGCAGAGCAATTCCTAACCAAGAGGCCGGAGCAGCGCGAAGGCTTGATCCGTCTGGTGATGGAAGGTCACCTGCGCGGCATCATCGGGCAGCTCACGGTCGAGCAGATTGTCAAAGAGCCGGAGATGGTCGGCGACCGCATGCGTTCGACTTGCGCGGCAGACATGAACAAAATGGGGCTCGACGTCGTGAGCTTTACTCTTAAGGAAGTACGTGACAAGAACGAGTACATCACGAACATGGGCCGGCCCGACATCGCCCGCATCAAGCGCGATGCGGAGGTGGCCGCGGCCGAAGCCGATCGCGACATCGCCATCAAGCGCGCCGAAGCCACACGCGCCTCGGCAGTCGCGAAAGCACAAGCCGACCAGGAGCGCGTGGCCGCGGAAACCGCTTCGCTAGCCAAGCAGGCCGAAGCAGAGCGCGACCTGGACATCAAGAAGGCCACCTATCTGGAGATGACCAAGAAGGCGCAGGCAACCGCCGACAAAGCCTACGAAATCGAGACCAACATCATGCAGCAGAAAGTGATTGAAGAATCCGTGAGGGTACAGCAGGTGGAGCGCGAAGCCCAGGTGAAGGTACAGGAAGCGGAAATCGAGCGCCGCGAACGCGAACTCATCGCCACCGTATTGAAGCCGGCGGAAGTCGAGCGCCAGCGCATCGAAACGCTCGCCAGTGCCGAGCGTCAGCGCTCGATAACCGAAGCCGAAGGCCGTGCCTCTGCCATTCGTGCGCAGGGTGAAGCCGAAGCCGAGATCATCTTCAAAAAAGGCGAAGCCGAAGCCAAGGCCATGAACGTCAAGGCGGAGGCCTTCCAGGAATACAACCAGGCCGCCGTGCTCGACAAACTCATCAGCGGACTGCCGGAAATCGTGCGCGCTCTCGCCGAGCCGCTCAGCAAGGTGGACAAGGTGACCATCGTTTCCACGGGCAATGGCGATGCCGCCGGCGCTTACAAGCTGACCGGGGACATCACCAGGATTGCCGCGCAGGTACCCGCGCTCTTCGAAGCGCTCTCCGGCATGCAAATGTCGGAGCTACTCAGCAAAGTGCGGCTGATCGGCGACAAAGCGCCGAAAACGGAGCCGCCGCAGGCGCCGATCAAAAAGGCGTAACGATCGCTTCCGTCCCGGTGGGTTTGTGAAAACCCACCGGAGCGCGCAATGGTCTCGGGGGATGGCCATGAGCATGAATGAAAAAGTTCTCTTCGTTTGGCTTCTCGTGGTGGTGGTATTCCGTCTTGTATTCCGCCACTTTTGGCCAAGCGCCGTCTATGCGCTTGGCAGGGCCGTCGCGCTGAACCTCATTTCGTTGCCGGGCGTCGCGAAGTTTGCGGCGGGAATTTACGGCATGCACTTTCTGCACTGAGCTGGCTGGAAGGCGCGGTTGCGATTTCGTTTTTCTGAAGGGTTGGTGGTTTGCATCAATTGGAGCTTGAAAGGAGATTTACCATGGGACTTTTGGAACGAGTAGGCACTTTGATTCGCGCGAACATCAATGACATGGTCGATCGCGCGGAGGATCCTGAGAAAATGATCAAGCAGGTGATTCTCGACATGGAGAATCAATACCTCCAGGTCAAGACGCAGGTGGCAGTTTCCATCGCCGACCAGCACATGCTGGAAAAGAAGTGGCGCGAAAACGAAGACTCTGGCAAGGACTGGATGCGCAAGGCCGAAACCGCCGTGGACAAGAGCCACGATGATTTGGCCCGCGCCGCGCTCGACCGCTTCCAGACCTCGCAGATGCTGGCGCAAAGCTACCGCGAACAAGTGGACGACCAGACAGCGCAGGTTGAAACGCTGAAGGGGGCGCTCGTGAAACTCGAACAAAAACTCGATGAAGCGAAGTCCAAGCGCGATCTTCTCCTCGCCCGCCATCGGCGCGGCATTGCGCTGGGCAAGGCGGCGCGCGCGCAGACCATCATGGGCGACAACTCCAAGAGCGCCGCGTTCGACCGGCTCAAGGACCGCGTGCATCACACCGAGGCGGTCGCCACCGCCGAAGTCGAACTCCTGACCGACGATGTCGGAGAGAAGCTCACGCGTCTGGACCGCGACGCCGAAGTGGACCGGCTACTCACGGATTTGAAGGCCCGCCGCGGCCTGCTGACCTGACGAGATGTGGATCGGCCACGAATGCAGGTAGACCGCCAGCCGGCAAGATGCGGCGCAATACGCGCGGATTCTGGCCACCGAGCTCAGAGATGGGCGAACAGAAGGCACAGGACCCGCTTAGCATGGTGTCGCGCCTATTGGGCTCGAGCCGAGTCGAGCCCCTTGCGCTTCATGGGTTTCCAGACGAGGTCGCCGCGAAGGTATTGCCAAAGGCCCTGCAGCCTCCAAATCATGTGCAATTGCCGGTAAGGAAAATGTTCCAGGAAGCAGTAGCTGACGAGCCGGGTCACGTCTTGCCAGTCGTTGTACCGCTTGTAGGTAATTTCTTCTTGCAAAACGGAACCGATGGAGATCACCGTCGCAAACGCGTAGCCGAAAAGAAGGAACTGCAGAAAGAATTCCCGGCTCAACACACCCAAACAAGCCGCGAGAACGATGGTTATGATCCCGGTGATCTCAATTACGGGGGCGAAGAGCTCGAACAGCCACAAATAAGGGAGCGCAAAGCTACCGATCCTGCCGTACCGCGGCCGGAAGAGCATGTCCCGGTTCGGCCAGAGCACATCCAACAAGCCCTTCTGCCAGCGCGCTCGCTGCCTTCCTAGGGATTGCAGGTCCGACGGGACTTCCGTCCAGCACATCGGATCGGGAACAAAGTGGATGCGGTAGTCCACGCCCTTCTCCAGCAAGTGCCGGTGCAAACGCGCCACCAGGTCGAAATCTTCACCAATCGCGTGCGACCGATAGCCGCCAACGGCGCGCACCAAATCGGCTCGAAATACGCCGAACGCTCCGGAAATGATCGTCAGCATGTTTCCCTGGCCCCACGCTTCTCTGCCGATCAAGAAGGCGCGTAGATACTCAATGACCTGGATCACTTCAATGCTCTTGCGCGGCAAACGCACGCGCTTCAGATGCCCTCCTGCAATCTCCGACCCATTCAAAACGCGGATGATTCCACCTACCGCCACAACGCGTTTTGGATCCTCCATGATAGGTACCATGATTCGCAACAGCGCGTCGCGCTCGAGGACCGAATCGGCATCCACAATGCACACGTAAGGCGAGGTGGCCGCATTCAAACCCGCGTTCACCGCATCCGCTTTGCTGCCCCCGGGTTCTTTATCAACGACCAACAGACTTGCGTTCAGCTCGCTGCGGTACAAACCCCGCACCGGCGTGCTCTTCATTTCGGGCACGTACACCGCCCGCACCGGCCTCAGCCGGAACTCTTCCCGCATCTCATCCAGAGTGCGGTCGTCCGATCCATCGTTGACAACGATGACCTCAAGCTGCGGGTAGTCCAGCTCCAGGAGGTTTCGCACCGCCACTCGAATGGAGCTCTCCTCGTTGTGCGCGGGGGCGATGATCGTGATGGGCGGCGCCAGCGGCGATTCTTTAAACCACGCCAAGTGATGGCTTTTCAGCCGGCGCTGGTGCGCCGCACTCGTCTTCAGCGCGACGATCAACATCGTCAGGTAGGATAAATTGCTGGCCAGGTAGTACCAGAACAGCGTGTGATTCAAAAAATCCAGCAGACGAATCATGACAGCCATGCCGATTTCGCCGTGCCACTTTCCGCCATCGCCGGTTCTTCCACCAGCAGCACTCCCGCTTGCAGAATGTTCCGCATTCTCTCTTTCTCATCGTTGCTTCCCGGTGTGCAATTGTGAAGTTCTTCTTCCAGCTTTCCTCGCGCGCCGGCATTATCGAGTGCGGTCAAGTAGGCCTGCAGCCCATAGCGGTCTTGCGTCGCTATCACTTTTTGGAAAATCGGAGCCATCTCCGTCTTGAGGCTTACGAGCGCCTCCGCCGCACGCAAGCGCACCAGTCGATGCGAATCCGTCAGCCCGCGGATCAGATCTGGAATGGCGCGGGGTTCGCATAGTGCGCCCAGGCTTATGATCGCGCGCAGCCGCACGAACCATATGGGATCTCCCACCAACTCGTTGAGAACGTCGAAGGCCAGTCCCCGTTCCGCGTGAGACATCGCCCGCGCCGCTGCGGCGCGCAGTTCATCGAGGTCATCGCCCACAAACTGCAGCAGGTCCAGGCTGAGCGACGGCGTGGCCACCTCGCCAAGCACGCGGCCAAGCACTTCACGCAGCGGGCCTTCCGCTTGTTGTACGTACGGAATCAGCAGCTGAGGACGCTCCGCGCAACACTGGATGAGAGCGCTCTGCAGTGGCAGCGCCGGCACGCACAATCCCTTCTCGCCCACCCAAGCCAGGATTTCCTCCGCCGCTTGCGGGCAGGCCGTCCGCCCCAAGCCTCGCAACGCCGCCAGACGTATTTCCAGATCGCGGTCACGCAAGCCTTCGGACAGCGCTGAGATGCCTTCCAGCGCGCGCGTTTGTCCCAGCGCCACCAGCGCCCGCATGCGCCGCCACCCGGTCAGTTTCCGTGCTTCAAAGATCCGTTTTTCGATGAGCCCGCTTTCCCGCAGAAATTTCAGCAATCGTGCCGATTCTTCTGCTCCTGCGGCCTCGAGCGCGTCCAGCGCGATGGTCTCGACGATCCGGCGGTCGAAGGATTTCTTGCGCCAGGTCTCGTACGGAATCTCCGCGGAGATCAGCCGGTCCCAATCCTGCCGCAATTCGAAGACGCGCGCGTCGCGCTTCGCGAAATACCGCTTTCGGTACATCCGCCGAAGCAAGATAAACCCCAACAGCAACCCATCCGCGACGATGGCCGCGACGATGGCCTTCAGCACAAATGCCGCCGGCCCTAGCCTCCAGAACTTTTCAAAAATGGATCCCATAGCTCAATCCGAAACTGGTATCTCTTCTGTCTTGGGTGCGTTTCTGGTACGAGGCGTAGCCCGTGACGTCCTGCCGGGCGTTGACCTGGAACCGCAATCCGCCGCCGTAGGTTTGCGAAGCGAATCTCCCGATCTGATCGATTTGCGCGAAATCTTCCGTGCCGGCGGCGAAGAACATGCTTCCGGAAAGCCGCTTCTCGCCCCAATTCGCCAGAGGAAATCCCAGCCGCGCCATTCCGGAAGGCCGCCACTCCGCGCCGGTTCCTGAAAACGTGCTGCGCACGCCCGTGGCTCCCAGCGATAACGTCGAATCCCGAGGGAGGTAGACAATTGTCGCGCCGTTCAGCGTCAGAATCCGGGACGTCTGATACCAGTACCAATGCTGCCCGTAGACAAATTCCACCGCGCGCAGAAAATTCCCTTCGCTAACCTTCCATCCATGGTTGATGTCAAAAAAAGCCTCGCTCTTAGGGATGACCGCGTTGTCATGCCCCGTTGCGCCGCCGACTGTCAGAGCTCCCCATCGGGGCAGGCGCCCCGTGATGGCGCCTGCAAACTTCCCTGCGCGGATCCCCGCTCGCTCGTAGAAATTTCCCGCCATGCTTGTGGCCCAGTGCGGCGTCCACTGCGATGCCAGGCTCATCCCTCCGTCGTGGTTCGCACTCGTGAAATTAAAGAGATCGTTGTTCTGGCCGAAGCGCAGTTCGTGTCTCGATTCGCGGCGGACGGAAATCAGTCCGGTCCGCGCTTCCATGCTGGTGGGGTCCAGATTCAGAGCTTTCTGAAATTCCATTCGAGCTTCGTTTCGTTCGCCCATGGCCCGCAGCGCCCGCGCTCGGGCGGCATGCAGGTCCGCGCGTTTCGGATCAAGCTCCACGGCGCGGTCCAGTACGCGCAAAGCGTCTTTTAGTCTTCCTTCGCGCAAGTACACGCTCGCAAGCCCCATCCAGTTGTCCGCATCGTTCCGCGCGACCTTCAAGATTTCCAGGTATTCTTGCTCCGCTTCCGCCAGATGCCCGGACCAGCTCAGAATGCGCGCGCGCCACGCACGAACGTCCATGTCTTGCGGAGCCCGCGCCACTTCGCCTTCGACGATTCTCATTGCCGAAACCCAATCTTGCGCCTCGGCATATTTTCTTATCGCTGCTTGCCAGTCGGGACGCTGCTCTTGTGAACGAATCGGCGAACTCATCAGCGATACTCCGGCGAAGAAGGCGAATAGTCGGAGCAACCGATAGGCGAGCGTTCGCTTGCGAGCGCGGCTTTT
>JBGQDD010000064.1:0-11016 GCA_041495665.1 Candidatus Acidiferrum sp. | reverse complement strand
CACACCACGGGAATTGTTTGTCTGCTCCACGGGTGTCATTGGCGTTCCGCTGCCGCTGGAAAGGATTCTTCGCGCGCTGCCGGTGATTGCGCGTTTTCGCCGCCCGTCGGCGCGCTCCTTCGCGGAATTGTCGCTGGCGATCTGCACCACGGACACTCGCCCGAAAACCGCGGCGGCTTCCTTTAAGATGGCCGGGAAGCGCATCCATTTCGTGGGCTGCGCGAAAGGCGCGGGGATGATCCATCCGAACATGGCGACGATGCTCGCGTTCGTGGCCACGGATGCGGCGATTGCTCCTTCCCTATTGCAAAAAACGCTGCGTGACGTCACGGGACGCACTTTTAATGCGATCAGCGTGGACGGCGACACTTCGACAAACGACACGCTGCTGGTTCTCGCCAACGGCGAAGCGGGCGCGCCTTCGATCAAAGCGGGCACCTCGGCGCATCGCGCGTTCACGGCCGCGCTGGAAGAAGTTTGCCGCTCGCTGGCGCTGCAAATCGTGGCCGACGGAGAAGGCGCGCAGCGCGTGATCGAAATCGAAGTGCGCGGCGCGAAGACGGAAGCAGCGGCGAGGCGCATCGCGGAGACCATTGCGACTTCGCCGCTGGTGAAAACCGCTTTCGCGGGCGGCGACCCCAACTGGGGCCGCATCTTCGCGGCCGCCGGGCGCTCCGGAGTAAAGTTTGATACCGCTCTTGTGGATATCAAGATGGCGGGCATTCCCGTCTTGCGGCGCGGCCAGCCGCTCGATTTCAACGAGCGTGCCGCCAGCAACAAACTTCTTGCCGAACACGTTCCGCTGGTTGTGGATCTGCACGCGGGCAAGGCCTGGGCGCGTTACTGGACCTGCGACTTCACCGCGGAGTACGTGCGCATCAATGCAAGTTACCGGACCTAGCCGGTCCGAGCCTCCTACCGAACCTGACCGGTGATCCGTGCTTCGTGACCCGTGACTCGCGTCTGCTGAACGGAGGGGGAGGGACGCTTGGGCTCCTGAAGGCCGCCTAGGATGGGAGTCCTGCCTGGGATTTCTAGTTAACAATAACTGGCCCCCTCCCCCCGGTTTTCTGTAAGTGTCGCATATAAAGGACTTAGGTATTGTGTAAGTGGTTTAGAATCAACACTTGCGGGCATTCGTATAAGTGTTGATTCTAAATGGGTTACGAGAGTTGAGTTTTGCGTGCCGAGATTGATCTCCCCGGCCCGGCTGCGGCAAGCGTGGAAAGGGGGTGGCAACACTCTTTGCAGAAAGGGCGAAAAGAGTGAACAAGGAATGCGCAGGGGGAAAGAAACAGGAGAGTTACGATCTGGCCCGTCTGGCAGAAGGGCCAATGAGCAGGGATGAGCGGAGAAGCGTTGCGGCGAGGGCGGATAGAGACGCTCGGCGGGGAAATCATGTAAGAGCATAACATGCTTTTCGCTAACTGTCAAGGAATATTAGATTCTGGATATCATTCGAATGGAGCGGGAAGCTGTTGAAAAGGCTGGGGCTTACGGGGTTGAAGAGCGGACTTCAAGGGATGAGGATCCGGGGCGGGAAAGCGGGAAACTTTGAAAAAGAGAATGGAGCAAGAATGACGTAGGCAAAGTCAAAACCCGCACGCTTCAAAAACCGAAGCATGCGGCACCCATACCTTGCCTAGCGGCTAAGGGCCTGCCGCCCGCCGACCAATGCACCGCGAGATATTCCCGGTGGTTCGTCTTGTGATTTGTGGGGATACTCACCACTGTTTGTTCTATGAAATCATAGGGCTATGGGTGGGGTTCTGTTGCCTTTGTGATAATGAACATTTGGAGGCTATTGAAGGCGAATCGGGAACCTATTCGACAGTTGTGACCTAGGCTGAGAGTAAACGAAAGAAGGAGGATTCAAGCCCGTTTCTTGGGAAAGGTTGATTGGCTGAATAACTTCCTGGGCTTGAGAAAGGCGCGCCCTTGGAGTAGAGGCGCTGGAGCCCACTCAAACATGGATTACGAGGCTGAATACCAGAGATACCGCGAAAAAGGCCTAACCGCCCTCGCTCAATCGAAACTTACAGACGCGATCGAGGCCCTGGGCCGCGCTGCACTTTTCCACCCAAATGATCCTGAAGCGCATTTGAACCTGGGGCGCGCCTTTGAACGATTTGGCAAGATCGAGGCAGCGCGAAACGCATATCTTCGATCCGTGCACCTCAAACCACGCGCCGCAGAAGCTCGCCAAGCTCTTCTCGCGCTACCACCGCTTCCACCTGCCTGTGAAGATTTCCGAATTGGCCAGGTCCTGAGCGATGGGCACACAGAATACAAGATCAAAGAAATTAAGAAGGGAGGGTTTGGGATCGTTTATATCGTGACCGACCACAGAAGCCAACCCTATGCTCTGAAAACGTTCCAGGCACAATATCTCTGGATCGACGAGGACCGCGAGCGCTTTGAACGGGAAGTGCTGACGTGGATAAAGCTGGACCGCCATCCCAATATCGTGAACGCTTATTGGATGACCAAATTCGAGGCTTTTCCATGCTTGGTTCTCGAATATGTTCCGGGTGGTGACTTAGGCCGCCTGCTCAGGCAGGAACCTTTGCCAACCGAGCGCGTACTGGAGTTAGCGTCTCAAGTTTGCGATGCGATGTCCTACGCCCACGGTAAACTGGGTATTGTACATAGAGACTTGAAGCCGTCGAATTGCCTGCGGACGAGCGAGGGCTCCCTAAAGGTAACCGATTTCGGTTTGGCGCGGGCTTTTGGCGAGCACCAGGAAAGGATATTAGACCTTTCGGAGTTCAATCCTGAAATTAGAGCCCAGTACACGACCGCGGCGGGCACCCCGCAATACATGGCCCCCGAACAGTTTAGCGCAGCCGGGCAACTTGACACCCGAACTGACATCTATGCTTTTGGCATCATGCTGTACGAAATGCTTGGTGGAGATTTACCGCCGATTGGCATTGTAGGCGGGGCCCACATCAGGAACGGTGCTAAGGTCCGTTCCCTACACAAGCCGTTGGTGCAGTTTATTCTAAGATGCGTCGAACTTGAACCTGCCAAGCGGCCTGAGACTTTCGATGAAGTGCGGCAAGAACTAGACCGCGTGTTTCGCTCTTTAACGAAGAGAGCCCCCATTCGCCGGGCATTGCCTTTGCCGATGGACGCGTGGGAGTGGGAAAGGAAGGGCGTGGCGATGTGGAAACTGGATCGTCCTGGGGAGGAACTCGAATGCTACGAGCGAGGGTTACTGATCGATCCTCACAATGCACGACTAGGGCGCCACAAAGCTCGTGCCCTTGGTTCCCTAGGGCGAATTCAAGAGGCTCTAGAGTGTTCAGACCGCGCCTTGGAGAGAGAACCGGGGGATGCTTCGCTATTGAGCACTAGGGCTGAAATATTGCATTCAGCAGGTCGACACTCAGACGAGTTAGTCTGCCTTGACCGAGCGTTAGAGTTGGACTCAGGGAATGCTGAACTATGGCGGCTCAAGGCCAGAGCATTGGAGAAATTGAATCGCTTGGAGGGAGCTCTGAGTTGCTGCAAATTAGCCCAGGACATCAACCCTCGTCGTACCGATAGAAGCGGACTTTTGCGGGAGGAAGGAAATATTCTGGCGAAACTGGGTCGCAACGATGAAGCAATAGACTGTTATGACCATGCATTGGAGATCGCACCACGCGACATTTTCGTGTGGGAGGCCAAGGGGTTAGCGCTAAATTGTCTAGGTCGTCTCGAAGAAGCGCTGAAATGCCACGAGCGAGCGCTGGAGATTAATCCCCGCCATCCGGATTCTTGGCATGCCAAGGGCATTGCATTGCAGAAACTAGAACGCTTTGAGGAAGCATTGATCTGCTACAGCCGAGCGTTGGAGATTGATCCCCGCGACGTGGGCTTGTGGAAAGGCAAAGTGGCAGCATTGCTGGGCTTGTCTCGTTTTAAGGAGGCTATGCTCTATTGTGAAAAAGGGTTAGAACTGCGGCCAGGAGATGCTTGGCTAAAGAGGTCGAAGGAAATTGCGTTAGCAATGCAATACGGCGAAGAAAAGCTCGGAAAGGGATTCTTGGATGGACCATAGGTACGCGACTTTGTTCGCCTTCGTTACACCCATGCTCTCAGAAACGCAGATTTATCCAAGGCGGGTGGTGATCGCAGTTGCCCATGCTTTGTTGCACGGCTCGGCTATATTGGATCCTCTGCTCGGGCGTCGAAGACTTCGGGTAAACGAGAACGTAAACCGCATCACATCGTCCGCAGGGAATTTCTTCATGATCCTTACCAGCCATGTCTACAGAGTCCCTTAGGGACTGAGTGTCAGGCGTGAACGGTTTCTTGATGGCAATCGACATAACGAGGTGCAGGGAGCATGTTTGAACGCGCAGTTGTCGCCCCGCAGTGGCCCTAACCGTAACTCCTAGGTGCTTCCCGCGTCAAATCTCACAAACGTAGTGGGCTGCTTTGGCTGGCGGCGTCAGTGATCGGTCTTCCGGCGGCAGTAGTTCCAGGTATAGAACGCGAATGTAGTCAGTACCGAGATTGTCAAACCAATCGAGGCTACAAAAGCCAACCAGAAAAGATACTTCAGGCCCCAATGTTCCGCAGCGCCGAGCGCCCCGTAGCAGAACACCAGTCCCCAAAGATTCTGATTTAGATTGATGTTGAACTTGTCTTCTACGGCCATTTCGGGGTGATATTACCACGTCTGTTATCCACGCGAGTGTGGAAAGTGGAGCTAACGACCTTCCTTCTGCGTGGGGAATGCGGGGTGAAGCCGCCGCTACGAGAGCGAAGAGCTGCAGACTGGAGTTTGCCGCCTACGTTCTAGTTAGCTCTCCCACTTCCAGTTGGCGAATTGTTCGCGGAGGGCGAGTTTTTTGAATTTGCCGACGGAGGTGCGGGGAATGGCGTCGATGAAGACGAAGGCGTCGGGGAGCTGCCACTTGGCGAAGGATTGCGCGAGGAAGGCGCGCAACTCTTCCGCGGTGGCGCGAGCACCATCCTTCAAGACGATGGCGGCCAGTGGCCGCTCTTGCCACTTCGGATGCGGAATGCCGACCACGCAGGCTTCTTTGACGGCGGGGTGACCCATTAACGTGTTTTCAAGATCGACGGAGCTGATCCATTCGCCGCCGGACTTCACCAAATCCTTTGCGCGGTCCACGATCTTGACGTAGCCGTCCTCGTCCATGGTGGCGACGTCTCCGGTGCGGAACCAGCCGTCGGCGGTCCAGCGATGCGCCTGGTCGGGCGATTCATGGTAACTGGCGGCGACCCACGGGCCGCGGATTTCGATCTCGCCACTCGTGACGCCATCCCAAGGGGCTTCCCCCTCCGGGCGCATCAAGCGAATCTCGACAAAGGGCGCTGGCCAGCCCTGCTTGGCGCGGACTTCATACTGTTTGTCTTCGGGCCAATCGCGCATGTGTGCTCGGAGACCGCCCGAGGTGCCGACGGGAGTGGTTTCGGTCATGCCCCAGAGATGTTTGATCTGCAGACCAAATCCGTCGAGACGGCGGATCAGCTCGAGAGGCGGTGCGGTGCCCCCAATTAGAACGCGAACGGGGTTGTCGAATTTCCAGCGGCCAGGGTTTTTCTCCAGGGCCTCGAGGACGGCGATCCAGACGGTAGGGACACCGCAGGCGATGGTTACGCGCTCGCTGACGAGCAAACCGAGAATGCTTTCCGAATCGACTTGTGGGCCGGGGAGAATGAGGCGCGCGCCCAGCATGGTTGCGGCGAAAGGAATTCCCCAGGCGTTGGCATGAAACATGGGCGCGATGGGAAGGATGGTATCGGAATGGCTTATGCCGAAGACTTCGTTGAGGCCGCAACAGAAGGAATGCAACACCAGCGCGCGGTGGGAATAGATGACGCCTTTGGAATGGCCGGTTGTGCCGGACGTGAAGCACATGGCCGCGCCGTCGTTTTCATCGATTTGCGGATATCGGAAATCATCGCCGCCTTCCGCGAGCAGATCCTCATAATTTGAGAAACCTTCCGGCACGGTATTGCAACCGTAGGGCACGACGAAAACGCGCTCGAAGGAAAAGTCTTTGCTAAAGTTTTCGTAGACTGGCAGGAGCACATCGTCAATCAAAAGGAAGCGGTCGCCAGCCTGCCTGGCGATGGCGGCAATTTCATGCGGATGGAGCCGAAGATTCAAGGTATGCAAAATCCCGCCGGCACACGGAACGCCGAAGAATGCTTCCAAGTGGCCGGAGTGATTCCACATCATGGAGGCCACGCGGTCGCCGGGCTGCAATCCGAGTTTCGTCAATGCCGCCGCGAGCCGGCGCGCACGCCGATGGAATTCACCATAACTGATGCGCGCGATGGACTTGTCCGGTTTGCGGGAGACGATTTCGACGCGTGGAAAAATCTTCCCGGCGCGCTCCAGAATGGTGGGCAGCGTCAGCGGAAAATCCATCATCGTGCCGCGCATAAGACCTCTCGGGTGGGGAGCAAAGTGGCCGCATCCTATCATTAATCCACGGCAAAGCGGAAAGGTGCGACAGCGCGGTTCGGGGCAAAGCGGCCAGCGGCTGCGGGACAATTTCAGTTGCAAAAGGGGTTAATTTCCGAGAGGATGCAACAGACCGCTGAAGCCACGGTCTCGCGCCTGCGGTGGCCCGGTTTTCCGGACTCCCGGTAAAGGATAGCTGTCTCTTCAGCGCGCTCCGCGACTCGCATTTTAGGTTCCGGGCAGAAGGAGTAAGAGGTGAAGAAGCTCTATATCGGTAATCTTCCGTTTTCCGCGACGGAAGATCAGCTCAACGAGTGGTTTTCGCAGATCGGTGTAACTCCCTCGGCCGTCAATCTGATTCGCGATCGGTTTACGGGACAGTCGCGCGGCTTCGCCTTCGTTGAAGTGACCAATGACGAAGACGCGGATCGCGCCGTGACCTCCCTGAACGGTCAGAATTTCGGCGGGCGAAACCTCGTGGTGAATGAAGCACGTCCCCAGGCAGAGCGCGGCGGCGGTGGGGGTGGCGGGCGCGGCGGCGGATACGGCGGCGGACGCGGCGGCCATGGCGGTGGTGGCGGCGGGCGTGGCGGCGGTGGCGGGCGCGGCGGTGATCGCGGCGACCGTGGTAATCGCTGGTAAGCAGGCACTTCGAGTCTGATAGCGTAGCGCCCCGGCTCCGGTCGGGGCGCCTCAGTCCCTCTCTGGGAATCCTCAGCGGCACCCCTGCGTCAATCATCCTTTGTTACTGCTCTCACGTTCGCCGGTTCAGTTCGTCCAACACGATAGGAGGGTAGTCGGCGAAGAATTGCCGCCCGCGGACAAGACTCCGCGAACGGGATATCGCGCTGGTCAACATGCGCGAATGTGTGTAGTATCCCGCGGCATGTAACCGTCTTGGTGGTTGGTCAGCAGGAACACAACGGGATTGTGGCCCGTGATGAAGACGCTCCCCGCTCCATCTTACCTGGCCTGTTTCGCGAAACCATTTGCCCCGTAACGTGTTTGAAACAACAGGCAAGGAAAATAGGTTGCCGGCCGGTTTATGAAGTATATGAATAGGCCGGAGAACATCGGTGCTGTTCCATGGAGAAGGGATGCGCGACAGGAGGCTGGTGAACCTTATCGGCCGGGCGTGCATCCAAAGGGTTGAGGCGAGCGTACTAGTAGGTAGGTTGATCCCGAGCGAGTCGGGATCGAGCAAGAAATGATGACTTGGCATAAACGCGATTGGGAACAGTTTTACGAGCTGGCGCGACGCCCTGGGCGGCGTCACCGCCCGCCGCGGCCGGTCTATCCGACGGGCTTGAATCGGGTGCTGCCCGCGCAGGGTTTCAGCTTGTCGGAGTTGGACGATGCGGGTGTGGATCTCGATCTTGCCGAGCGTCTCGGTCTGCCCGTAGACGCCGGGCGCATCGGTGCTTACGGCCCCAACGTTACCGTGTTGCGCGATTTCATTCGCTCTTCGCGCCAGCCGTCGTAAAACAATCTCTGATTTACTACGGTTTTGTTTCTTCCTCGCTCTTGGTTCGAATGAGGGTGAGATCGGCTGTTTTTGTTTCGCCCTCAGTAACGCGGATGGAGACGCCCTGAGATTTGAAAGGTTTCAGAAACTCCGGATCAGCCCATTCGTGTTCTTCGATATTGTCCCAGCTGAAGAGTAAGTAGTTGCCGGGAGCCACACCGCGGAATTCAAACTTGCCGTTCGCCCGAGAGCGCACGGACTGATAAAGCCGCTTCTGATCGCGGTTGGAACCCTCGGGAATCAGAGTGACCCAGACGCCAGAAACAGGGACAGGATCTGAGTTCATCACCACACCCTGGATGTGCGCCCCACGTGTACTGCCCACCAATTCGAGAGTGGCATCAGAACCGGAATTTACACGGAAATTGCCGAGGGCATCGGCGCTGCCGTAGCGGGCAGTTTTCAGATAGGCATCGGGGGCTGGTCCAGTTACGTTCACCCAGTACGAATCAACGCTTACATTTTTCATCTCAAAGGAGCCGTCGGATTGAACTACGGCAGTCGGATGCAGGTTGAAAATCTGTTCGTCCTGCTCCAGCGAGACTTGCAACGGGACGTTTGGTGCGGCAGCTTTGTCTTCCCAGCGAAGATGGCCAGCGATGGTAACGCCTGGTTCAAATGCCAGATCCACGCCGTCAACATCGGCGCCGCCAACTTCGACGGGCCGGTGAGTCATGCGCGGGGTGTCGCCGGCGAACTCGAGGGCAATGATTTCGTAGGAGCCGGATGCCACTTGGTCCAGGTCGAATGTGCCGTCTTCGGTTTTGACAGCGGCGGTCCTCTCCGGCAGGGCCGCACTCAACCGGCTGTTTCCCTTTCTCAGCATCACGGCGCCGCCGAATCCCGCGGGGCCCGGGCCGAGCCCGGCAACATGGCCACGGATGTGAAAGACTCCCGAAGGCCGGAGAGAAAAATCCATGGAGCGAATCTCCGCCCCGGGTTCGACATTGACGGTCGCCGCCTGCAATGGGTCAGACGTTCCGGGATAATAGGTTGTCGTCAGCCCTTCGCGCTGCTCGCGGGCGCCCATGGCGATTGCCATCGCCATACCCATCGATTGGGACATTTCGTAGCCCGCGCTAAGGAGGTACTTTCCGGGAGGAAGATTGAATAGCCGGTATTCTCCGAGATCATTCGTCGTTGAAGTGCTTGCCGGCATGAGAGTGCGTTTTCCCTGCACGAAATAGCTCAGCAGAGCCGTTACTTGCGCCCAGGGAAGAGCTTCGCCATTTTCATCGCGAACGTGTCCAGTGATGATGGCTGCGGGAGTCATGCGGAAAATCAAGTCGTCCGCTTGTTTGCCGGAAGTAAGAGTCAGTGGCAAACCTGGATCCATGGGATGCCTGGCGCCGTAGGATTCGGTCACAAAGCCATTACGCGTGACGGTAACGCGATAATCGCCGGGAGGAACGTCTTTGAAACTAAATCTGCCGTCAGAGGCTGTTGTATCGTGGAAGCTCTTTTGTTCATCGCCGACATTTGCAAGTGTGATGTGCGCGAAGTGAATCGGCTCGTTGCTTCCTTTACGAACAACCATTCCCGCGACGCTGCATTTTTCCGCTTTGGAGCTGGCGGGCGCGGGAGTGCTTTGCCCGGAAGCCGCGGATGAGACGAGCAAACCGACTAAGAGGATTGGGTACACACGTTGCATGGAAAACCTCGCACCGGAGTATATAGGAAAAAACGTGGCGAATCAGCTACAGGACTGGCCCAAGGCCAGCGTTTGTGTGGGAGCGAGAATGTGCGTAAAATAGTGGTTTCAAGCGAGTCCAATGGCCACGCCCTTCAACATCATCTCGAACGCACCCACGGCTCTTGTGCCGCCGCCGGATGCGCATCCCCGCCCGGATTGGCTGCGCGTCAAATTTTTCGGTGGCGAGCGCTACCAGGACCTGAAGCACATCATGCGCACGCTCGACCTGCATACCGTCTGCGAGAGCGCGCGCTGCCCCAATATGGGGGAGTGCTGGGAACATGGCGCCGCGACCTTCATGATTCTGGGAGACATCTGTACGCGTGCTTGCGGGTTCTGCGCCGTGCCTTCGGGCAAACCGGTTGGCCCGCCTGATGAAGAAGAACCATTTCGCGTGGCGGAAGCCGTGGCAAAGATGGGGTTGCGCTACGCGGTTGTGACTTCCGTGAATCGTGACGACCAGCCCGACGGCGGCGCGCACATCTTTGCACGCACCATCGAAGAGATTCGCCGCCGCGTCCCCGGCTGCAAAGTCGAAGTGCTGATTCCTGATTTTCGCGGTGATTGGAACGCGTTAGACATCGTTCTTGCCGTTCGCCCGGATATTCTCAACCACAACACCGAAACCGTGCCGCGGCTCTACCGGCAGGTCCGCAAAGGCGCGGTGTACGAGCGCTCGCTCGAACTGTTGCGCCGTTCCAAGGAAGCGCATCCTGAAGTTCCGACAAAGACCGGTCTGATGCTCGGCCTCGGAGAAGAGAAGGACGAAGTCCTCGCTACCATGCAGGACCTCGCCGCGCAGGGTACTAACATCCTCACGCTCGGACAGTATCTACAGCCCACTCGCGATCATCTACCCATCGTTCGCTACGCGCATCCCGATGAATTCGCTGAATACAAAGTGTTGGGCGAAGCCATGGGCTTCAAGCACGTGGAGGCCGGCCCGCTCGTCCGCTCTTCCTACCACGCCTTTGACCAGGCAGAATCCGCCAGCAAGTAGGACTTGCCCTGGATGACTCCGAGAACGATGACGGAGCGCTTCGAAGGCCAGAACCTTTCACAGTCGTTGCTGCTTGCGTGAGAAATGCCAGCAGACGCACCCCTGCGCCGGATTGGCGCGGAGATGTCCTGTCTGGTTTATAGAACTTAGGCGCGGCTGGCTGCTGTTGCTGCTGCGGCTTTCTTGGCGGCCTTGGCTGCGGTGGAGGCCTTGCGGCGACGCTTGGTCTTCGGCGGAGTCGCGGGCGCTTCGCCGATCAATTCGGCCGTCATGATGCTCGTTACGAAGAGCTTGGCACCATGATCGTCAAAATCCACGGCGGTGCGTTCCTGGTCGGAAGCGGTTACGATTCCCAAGCCATACAT
>JBGQDD010000063.1:0-11037 GCA_041495665.1 Candidatus Acidiferrum sp. | reverse complement strand
CGGGCAGTTTCTTTCTCGGACCCCCGCCACAATGAATTCAGGAGGCCGCTGGGTGGTGTTGAGTTACCACTCGCGGGAAGACCGCCTGGTGAAGCACGCGTTTCAAGAGGGAGAGCGAGCAGGAACGCTCCGCGTGCTGACGAAACACGTGATCCAGCCCAGCGAGCAAGAGATAATGGGCAACCCGCGTTCGCGAAGCGCGAAGCTGCGGTGTGCGGAAAGAACGCCGGCCGCTTAACGGCTGGCAAGGTAACGTTATGGCACGCAAGAAAAAATTGCCGGCAATGACCGAGTTTCATACCGTCAAGCGGATCGACAATTCGCGCATCGTGCGCCATGTCGAGCCGGTGAAGATGCGCAAACTGTACCGCACCGTCGCGCTGGGCGGCGTGGTTGCGGCGTTTTTCATGCTGTACATCTCTCAACACTTCCGCTGCATCGATCTGAGTTTTCAGCTCGAGGACGTGAAGGCCAGACAATCCGAGGCGGCTTCGCTGAACTCCTCCTTGAAATTGGAAATCGCTGGACTGCGCAATCCGATGCGTATTGACATAATTGCGCGCCGGCAACTGGGCTTGACTGAGCCACTGCCGACGCAGGTGCAGGAATATGAAACTCCGGCCGGCGCCGAAGTGGCCGCGGTACGGTCCGTCCGGCCGAATCGCGCACCGTAGTCTTTTCTTTCGACGCACACGGTTCGACAACCAGTTCGCTGTCAAGCAAAAGAACTTCCAGGCGGAGCGCTTGTCTCACTGATTTCGCTATGCCAGAAAACCGTGTCCACGCCGCCGCAGGCAGCCGCATAGCATTAAATTCCGAGCGTAACCGCAAAGCGGCCGATTCGAATGGCAAGACGGTCAACCGTCTACTGATTGTTGCCTGCTTGACACTCTTATGGATGACCGCCGTTTTTGGGCGGCTCGGATACCTGCAACTTTTCCGTCACAGCGAATACATGGCCCGAGCGCAGCGGCAGCAGCAGCGCGTGATCGAAATCACGCCCAAGCGCGGCGCAATCTACGACCGCAACATGCACCCGCTGGCGATGAGCATCCCAGTGGATTCGGCGTTCGCGGTACCCTCCGAGCTTGGCGACCAGCAACTGGCGGCGCGGCTGCTGTCCGGTGTCCTGGGAATCCCGCGTGAAGTGCTTGGAGCGCGACTCGAATCTTCGCACTCGTTCGTATGGATTGCGCGCAAGCTGCCGCCCGACAAAAAGGAAGCGGTGGAGGCTCTGAATCTGAAGGGCGTCTACTTCCAAAAAGAAAATCAGCGCATCTATCCCAAGCGCGACCTGGCGTCGCACGTACTAGGCTTCGTCAACCTGGATGAAAAAGGCATTGGCGGCATCGAGTCCGAACTGGAAAGCAAGATTGGCGGCAAGAGCGAAAAGATAATTGTGATGTCCGATGCGCGGCAGCGCTGGTTTGACGGCGGGGAAGCGCAACGCGAGCGTGGCGCGAACGTAGTACTCACGCTGGACGAAAAGATTCAATACATCGCCGAGCGCGAGCTGACGGCGGCCATTGCGAAGACCCATGCGCTAGCCGGAACTGTCATCGTCATGAATCCCAACAACGGCGAGATACTTGCACTGGCGAACTGGCCGAAGTTCAATCCTAACGCAGCGACGGAGGCACCTGCTGAAACGCGGATGAACCGCGCGGTGAGCGCAATCTACGAGCCGGGTTCGACGTTCAAGCTGATCACCTTGGCGGCCGCGTTTGACCAGGGCATTACGCGCCCCGAAGAAGTTTTTAATTGCGAGAATGGCGCGGTATACGTGGCGGGGCACCGCATCCGCGACCACAAGCCGTTTGGTTTGCTGACGGTGTCGGACATTCTGGCGCAGTCCAGCGACGTGGGAGCCATCAAGATTGCGCTGCGGCTGGGCGCGCCGAAGCTCTACGACTACATCCGCGCGTTCGGCTTCGGACAGCTCACCGGTGTGGATATACCAGGAGAGAGCAAGGGAATGCTGCAGCACCTGGAGAGTTGGACTCCGGTCTCGATCGGATCGATCTCCATGGGACAGGAAGTAGGGGTCACGCCGATTCAGCTCGTCAGCGCCGTCTCCGCGATTGCCAACGGAGGAATGCTTTACAAGCCGCACGTCATTGTGGAGTTGAGGCGCGGGGATCAGGTATTGCCTGCGGAAGGCCTGCTGGCGCCCTCCGAGCCGAGGAAAGTGATCCGGCCGGAAACGGCGGCGACGCTGCGGAGGCTCATGGAAGGGGTCATCCTGAACGGCACGGGAAAACTTGCGCATCTCGATGGCTGGACCGCGGCGGGGAAAACCGGCTCGGCGCAGAAAATCGATCCGGCGACGGGCCGATACTCGGCGACGCAACTGATTGCTTCCTTTACCGGCTTCGCTCCGATCAATAACCCCGCGGTGACGATTCTGGTGTCGCTGGATTCGCCTGTGGGGCAACATGAGGGAGGACAGGTTGCCGCGCCGGTTTTCAAGCGCATTGCCGAGCAGGTATTGCCACATCTTGACGTGCCCCGCGATGTGCCGATGGGCCCGCGGCTTGTCCAGGCCGCGTACAAGAATCGCGAGGTTTCAGACAGCGCTACGCTCGAAGATTTCACACCGACGGATTTCTCGGGACTACCGGTCCAGCCTCCCATGGAGTCCACCGCATCAAATCCGAAAGGGGGCAAGAGCCAGTCGCCTCCCGTGACGGTAGCGGTGGATGAAGGGGGTGACATTCAAGTGCCGGACTTCTCCGGAAAGACAATGCGCGGCGTAACGGAGATTTGTCTTCGATTGGGGCTGGATCCGGTTCTCGTTGGCAGCAGTCTTGCTACGAATCAGACGCCGGCCGCCGGAGCGAAAGTGCGGCGGGGCGCAAAGATCACCGTGCAGTTCGGAACACCGGGACCAAAGATCGCGAAGCCGCTCCAGAGGGTCAGGCATTAGGATGAAAATGGGATTGAGCCAAGAAGAACAGGTACAGGACGCCGCCACGAACCAGGTTGACAGCCAACGCAAGCACTCTGCCCGCGCAAGCTCAACGGACAGTGGAAGCGCGCTGAGCGAAGTTTTCCAAGGCGTGGAGACCGCTCTGCCTGCGGGTGCGAGTAGCCTGGAAATTCGCCAGGTGGTTTGTGATTCGCGAAAGGTGAAACCGGGCGCGCTTTTTTTTGCGTTGCATGGAGTAAAGGCAGACGGCAACAAATTTATTCAGGACGCACTCAAGCGGGGCGCGATTGCCATCGCGAGCGAAGAGCAAGCTCCCGGCACGATTCCGGCGGGGGTGGTGTGGATTCAGGTTCTAGAAGCGCGCCAGGCGCTGGCGATTACTGCGGCGAATTTCCTGGGGCATCCCGCGGACGCGCTGCAACTGGTTGCGGTGACCGGCACGAACGGAAAGACGACCACTGCTTCGGTCGTGGATGCGATTGTGAAGGCCTCCGGGGCGAAAACCGGGTTGTTCGGAACGATCGCCTATCACACGCCCCTCAGCGACTATCCCGCGCCAAATACGACGCCGGAATCGGTGGACTTGCAAGGATTTTTCGCGGAGATTTGCGACGCGGGTGGAGAGTATGCAGTTCTCGAGGCCAGCTCGCATTCGCTGGCGATGGACCGGCTCTGGGGCTGCCATTTTCAAGCCGCGGTCTTCACCAACCTGACGCGCGAGCACATGGATTTTCACAAAACGTTCGAGGATTATTTTGCCGCGAAAAAACGGCTCTTCGAAGGTACCGGGGCGGGCGCGCCGGAAGTAGCGGTGCTGAATGTGGACGATGAATTCGGCAAGCGTCTGGCGGGCCTGGCGAAGAAAACGGTCACTTATGGACTGGAATCGGCCGCCGACATCACCACGAAGAAATTTCAACTGACTTTCGATGGTTTGACGTTCACCGCGCAAACGCCGAACGGAAAGGTGCACGTAGTATCGCGGCTGGTCGGGCGGATCAACGTCTACAACCTGCTTGCCGCGATTGGAGCGGCGCAGGCGCTGGGTCTTTCGAACGACGTGATTGAAAATGGCATTCAGAATCTGGAAGGTGTTTCGGGACGTTTCGAGCGTATCGATCTCGGGCAGCCCTTCCTGGTGATTGTCGATTATGCGCACACCGACGATGCGTTGGAAAACCTGATTCGAACGGCGCGGGAGCTGAGTTCCAAAGGCCGGATCATCACGCTATTCGGCTGCGGCGGCGAGAAAGACCGGACCAAGCGGCCCGTGATGGGGGAAGTCACCGGCCGGTTGAGCGACCTGACGATTCTCTCGAGCGACAATCCGCGCAGCGAAGACCCGCTGAAAATCATCAGCGACATCATCGTGGGACTCCAGAAAACCGCAGGGAAATATTTGATCGAGCCGGACCGCGAAAAGGCCATCGGCATGGCCATGGAAGAAGCCCGCAGCGGAGACATCGTGCTGCTCGCCGGAAAGGGTCACGAGAATTATCAGATTCTCGCCGATAGGACGTTTGAGTTTGACGATCGCGAAATGGCGCGACGCGCCTTGCGCGAACGTGGATTTGAAGGGCCGCGAAACGACCAGGGGAATGGCGGCCCGTTGAAAGGCGAGCCGCGAGGCGGCTCAGGGTTTGGCACCTAACGCGCTTGGTTTGTAGGTGTGACGAGGGCGCTCGGGTCCCGGTAAGGCCGGGGCGAGCCAATTGCTGGTTTCTCGAAAGGGGGAGCCCTCAAAACGTTGAGAACACAACGAGCCTTGGGGTACTGGAGTAAGACGAATCCTTTGAGGAACTTATGCGGTGGACGATTGCACAGGTGGCTAACGCTTTGGGTTCTCGGCCGGGGACGGGACTCAACCCCCTGGCCCGGGTGGCCGGTGTGTCGATTGATTCTCGCACGATTCGTGCCGGAGAACTGTTCATCGCTATCCACGGACCGAGTCACGATGGACACGACCATGTGGCCAGTGCGCTGGAACGTGGAGCAATCGCGGCGGTGGTGGCGGATGCGCAGCTTCCGCGATACGCGTACCCCGTCAGACACCGATGCATCGCAGTGGGCGATACCTTCGAGGCGCTCAAGCAACTGGCGCGCGCGGTGCGCCAATCCTGGGGCGGGAAAATCGCCGCCGTCACGGGTTCTGTCGGCAAGACCACCACGAAGGAGATCCTGGCGGCACTGCTGGGCGCGAAGCTGCGGGTCCTGAAATCGGAAGGAAACTTAAATAACGAGTATGGGCTGCCGCTGACGCTGCTTCGCCTGGAGGAAACGCATCAGGCGGCGGTGCTGGAAATGGGAATGTCGCGCCGCGGCGAACTGGCGCGGCTGGCGGCGATTGCCCGGCCGGACGTTGGCGTGGTGACCCGCGTTTCGCCGGCGCACCTGGAATTTTTTGCGTCAGTGGATGAAATTGCACTCGCGAAACGCGAGCTGATCGAAGGATTGAACGGACGCGAGTCGACCGCGGTGCTCAACGCAGACGATCCGCGCGTCGCCGCGTTTGGAGCTTTCGCGCCGGGGCGCGTCTTGACGTATGGCATCGAAAAGCCGGCCTTTTTCACGGCGCAAGAGATCGAAGACCGCGGCGCGCTGGGATCGTCGTTTGACTACGTAAGTCCGGAGGGGCGCGTGAGGCTGGAGCTGAATGTTCCCGGGCGTCACGCCATTGCCAACGCGCTGGCGGCTCTCGCAGCGGCGAGCATCTGGGGCATCGGCGCGGCGGAAGCACAGAGCGTGTTTCTTTCGTTACGCGCGCCGGCGATGCGCGGAGAACTGTTGCGATTTTCGAATGGAGCGGCGCTGATCAACGACAGCTACAACTCGAGTCCCGCGGCGCTGCAGGCCATGACGGAATTGCTGGCGGCGACGCCGAATTTCCGCCGGCGCATCCTCGCTGCCGGCGAAATGCGCGAACTCGGCGCGGCTTCGCCGGAACTGCACCGCGAGGCCGGGCAGTTTGCCGCGAAGATCGGGAAGATAGATTGGATCATCGGCGTGGCAGGGGATGCCGCACAGATCGCGGAAGGCGCCGTGGCTGCGGGACTCCCGCGCGCGCGCGTTAAATTTTTCGCAACGCCGCCGGAGGCCGCCGAATTTCTGGCTGGCTTTATCGCGCCTGGCGATCTGCTGCTGGTGAAAGGCTCGCGAGGCGTGAAGATGGAGCAGATTGTGGAATCGCTGATTGCGCGGCATGCTGCGCCCGGTGAAATTATGGGTCAGGAGGTACGGCACTGAGATGCTTTACTACCTCCTTTATCACACGCTGCAGCGCTACTTCAGCCCGCTGAATGTTTTTCGTTACATCACCGTGCGCACCGTATACGCGAGTCTGACGGCAATGTTTTTGGCGCTTGTTTTCGGTCCATTGCTGATCCGCCGCCTCCGCGAGCTGCAGATTGGCCAGTTCATCCGCGAAGAAGGCCCGCAGGAGCACAAGAAAAAGGCGGGCACGCCCACGATGGGCGGCGTACTGATTGTTCTCTCTACCGCCGTGCCGACGCTGCTTTGGGCCGATCTCGCAAACCCTTTCATCCTGCTGTCGCTATTTGCACTCTTTGGTTTCGCGGGCATCGGATTCATCGACGACTACGCGAAAGTCTCCCAGCAGCGCAACCTGGGTCTCACGGCGAAAAAGAAGATCTATTTCCAGGTGTTCGTCAGCTTGGTGGTGGGCGTCTCGCTCCTCGTCCTTACCACCCACAGCGCTTACTCCACGCAGTTGATGATTCCATTTCTGAAACGCTTTCGCCCCGATCTGGTCATCCACTCGTTCATCAATTCACCGCATTTCTGGCCGCTGGCTTTTGTTCCCTTTCTCTTTTTCGTGTGCGTTGTGATTGTCGGCTCTTCCAACGCGGTAAACCTCACGGACGGGCTGGACGGTCTGGCTATCGGATGCACGGTCGTCGCGGCAGGCGCACTCACGGTGCTGACCTACGTCAGCAGCAACTACCGCTGGGCGACGTACCTCGACATTCAATACATCCCCAAGGTCGGCGAGCTGACGGTGTTCTGCGGCGCACTCGTCGGCGCGTCACTCGGCTTTCTCTGGTACAACGCGCATCCCGCGGAGATTTTCATGGGAGATGTGGGCTCGCTCTCGTTGGGCGGGACGCTCGGAGTGGTCGCGGTCATCATCAAGCAGGAGATTCTGCTGTTCTTCGTTGGTGGCGTTTTTGTGTTGGAAGCGCTTTCGGTGATTCTGCAGGTGGGCTCGTTCAAACTGCGCGGCAAACGCATCTTCCGCATGGCGCCCATTCATCACCATTTCGAATTGCTCGGTTGGAGCGAATCGAAAGTGATCGTGCGGTTTTGGATCGCCGCTCTGGTTTTTGCTTTGTTTGCGTTGACGACGTTGAAGTTGAGGTAGCGGAGCACTTCGTTCACAGGGACTTACAGAGGAAGATGCCGAATCCGTTTGAATTGCGGGGCAAACGCGTGCTGGTCGTGGGACTGGCCAGGACGGGCGTGGCCACTGCGCTCTTTTGCGCCGCGCGGGGCGCGATCGTGACGGCGACGGATACGCGGACGGAAAACGAAATCGGCGAAGCAATTGCGCCACTCCGTGCCGCGGGCGTAAGCCTGGAGCTGGGCGGCCACCGCGAAAATTCATTTGTTGAACAGGACTTGATTATTGCGAGTCCCGGCGTGCCCGCCGATGCTCCCTTGCTGCAATCCGCGCGCGCACAGGGTGTCACTATCTGGAGCGAGGTGGAGCTGGCCGACCGTTTCCTGGACGGACTCTTGATCGGGATCACCGGCTCGAACGGGAAGACGACGACGGCTTCCTTGATCGAACACATCTTGAAGAACGCTGGGTTTTCCACGATTCTCGCGGGGAATATCGGCACTCCCTTGATTTCGCGCGTGGAGCAGACCAGCGACAACACCATCACCGTGGTGGAGCTAAGCAGTTTTCAACTGGAGCTGATTGAAACGTTTCGCCCCAACATCAGCGTGTTCTTGAATCTCACAGCCGACCACCTGGACCGGCATCACACGCTGGAAGCGTATGGCCGTGCCAAAGCTCGCATCTTCGAGAATCAGACGGCAGCAGACAGCGCGGTGTTGAACGCGGATGATCCCGCGACCACGCCCCTGGCGCCAACGAAGCCGCACGTGTACTGGTTCAGCCGGAAGCAGCGCGTGGCCCAAGGTGCGTTCGTGCGTGAAAACGAAATTGTGTTTCGCCACAACGGCGAAGAAGAGGCGGTATTGAATCTCCAGGACCTTCCGCTGGCGGGCGCGCACAACGTCGAAAACGTCCTGGCGGCGGTGGCGGCGACGCGTCTCGCTGGGGCCGAACCCGCGGCTATCGCCAAGGGAGTGCGCTCATTCGCGGGCGTCGAGCATCGTCTCGAGTTTGTCGCGGAAATCGGAGGCGTGCGCTACTACAACGATTCGAAAGCGACCAATGTCGATGCCACGCTGAAGGCCCTGGACGCTTTTCCCGGGCGAATCCTGATCGTTCTGGGCGGAAAAGACAAAGGCAGCGATTACACGTTGCTGCGAAGACCGTTGCGTGAGAAGGCCATTCTTGCGCTGCTGATCGGCGCGGCGGCGGAAAAGATTGAAAAACAGATCGTCGGCAGCGTGGCTATCGAGCGCGCCGGAACGATTGAACGCGCCGTGGAAATCGCGTCGCACGCGGCGCGGCCCGGCGATGTTGTGCTCCTCGCCCCGGCATGCGCCAGCTTCGATCAGTTTCAGAACTACGAATATCGCGGCCGCACCTTCAAGGAGCTGGTTCATCAATTGGAGCGGCCAGCGGCGAGTACAACTTCTGCAAGAGGGTGAGTGAACGTGCCGAGACGACTGGAAAATGACCGCTGGCTCTTTGGAGTGACGCTGGCGTTGTGCCTGTTCGGCGCGGTGATGATTTTCAGCGCCTCCGCGGTCACGGCGGAGCAGCAGTACGGCCACTCGTACATATTTCTCGTCCGCCAGGCCGCATGGCTCTTCATCGGGCTCCTGGGGATGTTCGCGCTGATGAAGACGGACTATCGGCGGCTGCGCGAACCCGCGGTCATCTATCCTGTTGTTTGTGTCGTCTTGCTCTTGCTCGTCGGCACATTTTTCATGGACAAGTCTCACGCCACGCATCGCTGGATCAGGCTTGGCCCGGTGGGCATCCAGCCTTCGGAACTGGCGAAACTCGCCACAATTCTTTATCTGGCGTGGTTTCTGGATCAGAAGCGCCGCAACAAGGCCACCATGGAATTCCGCAAGGAAGATTTCTGGAGGATCATTTTTCCAGCGACTGGCCCCATTCTCGTTTACGTCGTGTTGATCCTGCTGCAACCTGACCTTGGGACGTCCATTGATATTCTCGTTGTGACCACCGCCATTCTGTTTGTTGCAGGTCTTTCTTGGAAGTGGCTCGCGGTGGGACTCGCGGGTGCGATTCCCGTCGTGTATCTGCTCATCACGCATGTGGCGTACCGGCAAGCCCGATTGATGGCTTTTCTGCACCCGGATTCCGATCCACAAGGCGCAGGATTTCAGCTCTTGCAGTCGCTCATTGCCGTCGGCTCTGGCGGCTTCACAGGGGTAGGCCTGATGGAGAGCAAACAAAAGCTCTTCTATCTGCCGGAGGCGCACACGGACTTTATTTATGCGGTGATTTGCGAGGAGCTGGGTTTTATCGGGGCGATGATCGTGATTGCGCTCTTCGTCGTTTATGGCTGGCGAGGCATGCGCGCGGCGTTCGGTGCTCCGGACGGATTCGGCAGGCTGCTGGCGCTGGGAATAACCGCGATGGTCATGTGCCAGGCGCTGATTAATTTTGCCGTGGTGCTCGGAATGGTGCCGACGAAAGGGATCCCGCTGCCGTTCATCAGCTATGGTGGATCGAGTTTGCTGGTCATGCTGCTGGCCACCGGTGTGCTTCTGAATATTTCACAGCAGGCAGCGCAAGCATGAGGAGCGGACCAGTCAAGTGAAATTGCTGATCGCGGGCGGCGGCACGGGCGGACATGTTTTTCCGGCCCTGGCGATTGCGCAGGAATGGCTTTCAAGAGGAAGCGAAAGGGAAGTCGTGCTGGTGGGAACACAACGCGGAATCGAAATGAAGCTCGTGCCGCAGGCCGGGTTGCCGCTGGAAACGCTGCGGGTGGCCGGCTTGAAGGGCAAGGGCGGCGCCACGTTGCTGCGGAATTTGGCGATGCTCGCTTCGGCGATGCTCGACGCGCGGCGCGTGTTGCGCAAGCATAAACCTGTCGCCGCGTTTGGCGTCGGCGGTTACGCAGCGGGACCTATGCTGCTGGCCGCCTGGTTGGGGCGCGTGCCCAATGTCATCTTCGAACCAAACGCCGAGCCAGGCTTCACGAACAGGGTGCTGGCGCGAATTTCTTCACGAATTGCGACGGGCTATGAAGTTTCTGCACGCCAGTGGGGAAAAAAGGCCATCGTTACGGGTTGCCCGGTGCGCCCGGAGTTTTTCTCCATCACACCACGCCGGCTGGGAAAGCCGTTTCGGCTGCTCGTGACCGGCGGCAGCCAGGGGGCGTTGCCAATCAACAGGACATTTGTCGACGCCATGGACCGCCTCGCGGCACGTAAGAGCGAATTGGCCATCGTGCACCAGACTGGCGAACGCGATTATAATGCCGTACGCACCGCCTATGCGCGGCGCGAAATCAACGCGGAGGTCGTTCCCTTCCTCACGAACATGGCGGAACGTTTTGCCTGGGCAGATGTGATTGTTTGCCGAGCAGGAGCCATCACCGCGGCGGAAATCGCCGCCGCGGGCCGCGCCGCCATCTTCATCCCTTTCGGAAGGGCCACCGACAGCCACCAATTGCGCAACGCCCAGGAAATGACCCGCGCTGGCGCCGGACGCCTGATTTCCGAAGTGGACCTCACGGCCGAAAGATTGACCGGCGAAATCTTCTCTCTCCTCGACCAACCCCAGGAGATCGAAAAACTATCAACCGCCGCGCGCGGACTGGCCCGCCCTCACGCCGCGCGCGACATCGTGAACCTCATCGAAGAGGCTGCCAACGTGCAAGGAAATCAGCGGAGGGCCGGCGCATGATGGTCTCGTTCCGCAATTTTCAACGCATTCATCTGGTCGGCATCGGCGGCATCGGCATGAGCGG
>JBGQDD010000062.1:0-11092 GCA_041495665.1 Candidatus Acidiferrum sp. | reverse complement strand
TGCCGGCGGATGAGATTTCCGCGACGCTGGCGGTGGCGCGTTCGAACGTGAGCACCAGCCTGCGCGAGTTGCAAGGATGGCGGATCGTACGTGTGGTGCACGTGCTGGGGGACCGGCGCGACCATTTTGAATCGACCAAGGACGTTTGGGAAATCTTCCGAATCGTTTCGGAAGAGCGGAAGCGGAGGGAGATCGATCCGACGCTCAGTGTTCTGGCGGAATGCGTGCGCGAGGTCAAGTCGAATCCGCAGGGCGATGCGTACACGCGGGAGCGGCTGGAGAGCATGCTGGAGTTTTTGACGGCGATGACGGGATTGTTTGAGGAGATCATCCGGATGCCGACGATGGCGCTGAAGGGCGTGGTGAAGCTGCGAGGGAAGGTGATTACGCTGTTGGGGAAAAAGGCAGTTAACAGTTGAAAGTTTCAGAAAGGAAAAAGATAACGCAGAGACGCAGAGTTCGCTGAGGTTTGCAGAGAGGTCTGAAGTGCGGCAAGGAATCGCAGGTGGATCATGATTTCGCTGGTGAGTGAGTATACGGACGGGAAGGGGCGGCACGCGCGAGGATGGTTGTTCTTCGACGCGGAGTGCCGGTTCTGCACGCGGACCGCAAGATGGATCGCGCCGATCCTTGAGCGGCGCGGGATGGCGTTGGCGCCGCTGCAGGATCCTCGCGTCGGGGCGCTGCTGGGAATGCCGCGTGAAGAACTGATGTTCGAAATGAGATTTCTGCTGAGTGATGGGAGCCAATACGGCGGTGCAGATGCGGCGGTGGCGCTGGCGCGGGAGATCTGGTGGTGGAGACCGCTACTCTGGGTGTCGAAGATTCCCGGGATGATGGAAATTTTGCGCAAAGGATATCGGCGGATTGCGGCGAGCCGAAGTTGCGCGGCGATTTCTTGTCCGGCAGACGAGTCTTCGTCGCGAGTTTAGGAACGTGTTGCAGGCGCTGCGGCAGAAAGAGAACCGGCGATGGCGATGAGCTTTAGCGAGTTGTGGCGATGGAACGGAAAAGTTGGCCGCGGGAAATATGCGGCGGTGGGCCTGATCGGCGTAGCGATCAAGTACAACGTGGACCGGGTGATCGCGGCGTCGTTTTGGGGTTACGAGCACGGTTTCTTGAATTATTGGGCGCCGCTGGGGAAGGCGGCGCGGCTTGACCATCTTTCAAGCACGGAAGTGAAGTTTCTGGTCACGATCCTCTTGATGTCGATCCCATTTCTTTGGGTCGGCGTAGCGATGACCATGCGGCGGTTGCGAGATGCGGGGCAGCCAGTTTGGTTGGTGGTGCTGTTCTTTATTCCTGTAATTAACGTGCTGTTTTTCCTGGCGCTTTGCGCGCTGCCGCCGCAAGAGCGCGCAGAGGGCTCTGAAGGCGCGCCGTGGCCGGGGCCGAGCGGCCTCGACGGAATAATTCCGAGCAGTCCGCTGGGCAGTGCGGTGCTTTCGATTTTTCTCACGTCCGTTTTGGGGCTGGCGTTTCTGGCTCTGGGGACGCTGGTGATTGGAGCGTACGGCTGGGGACTGTTTGTAGCACTGCCATTTTGCCTGGGGATGTTTTCGGTGCTGCTGTACAGCTACCATTCGCCGCGAGACTGGTGGAAGTGTTTGAATGTGGCGCTGTTGCCTGTGGGAATACTGGGCGTTGTGCTGATTTTGGTGGCGATGGAGGGCGTGATCTGCGTGTTGATGGCAGCGCCGTTTGCGCTGGGGCTGGCGGCACTGGGTGGAATGCTGGGCTACACGATTCAGGCGCACCATTGGCGGCCGAAGCAGGCGCCGGCGATGCTGTCGATCGTGATGTTGATGATTCCAGCGTCGTTTGGGATCGAGCACGCCGCGGCGCTGACGCCACCCGTGTTCATGGTGCGAACGGCGATTGAAGTGAATGCGCCGCCGGAAAGAGTTTGGAATGAGGTGGTGGCGTTTGCGGAGATCCCCCCACCGAAGGAACTGCTGTTTCGAGCGGGGATTGCGTACCCGATTCGCGCGGAGATTTCCGGGCATGGAGTTGGCGCGGTGCGGCATTGCGTTTTTTCGACGGGGCCGTTCGTGGAGCCGATCGAAGTTTGGGACGAGCCGCGGCTGCTGAAGTTTGGCGTGACCGCGAATCCGGCGCCGTTGAATGAGCTTAGTCCGTATGGAAACATTCAGCCGCCACATTTGCACGGCTATTTCGTTTCCGAGAAGGGCCAGTTTTCGCTGACGGCGCTACCCGGAGGTCGGACGCGGCTCGAAGGAACGACGTGGTATCAGCACACGATGTGGCCGGCGGGGTATTGGCATTTATGGTCGGACTACATTATTCATCGGATTCATTTGCGAGTGCTGAAGCACATCAGCCAGGAAGCCGAACAAAAGGCGCGCTCTTGATCAGCGTGGCTGCTGCTGAATTGCGGCCGCCCTTTTCTAGTTGAACTTGAACCAGTTGAAGTTGCCGAGACTCGTGGCGCCCTTGAACACGGCATACACATCATGAACGCCGGATGCTCCGGCAGCCTTCCCGGTGGCGGTTTGCCAGGTTTGCCATCCTCCTGTTGCGGGGATCGTTACGGAGCAAACGAACGTGCCAGCAGCGCTGTCCAGGTGGAATTCGAGTGCGCCGCCGCAATTCCCGCCGTTGCCGGGATCGCAGGCGACGCGGGCGCTTACGCCGCTGATACCGGCGCCGAAGTCGACATTCTTGTAAACCGCGTAGGACGCGTTGTTGGAGTATCCCAGATCATAACCACCGTTCGTGTCACTTGTGAGCTCGGTCTGGAGTCCCGAAGTGCTGTTGTAGCTGGAGGCCTGAATCTGGGAGTTTGCGCTGACCGTGTATCCGCCGCTTTGCGTTCCCCTCCATATGAAGGTTGCTCCAGCAAGAGAGGGGAGAGTGTAGGTGAACGCCTGCGTTCCCCACTGCACTACAAAAGTCTGCGTGGTGCTTGAATCGTTGTAAGCCACCAATGCCCTCGAGTTGTCGGGAGCAGGATTTACGAACGCCGCGCTCACAATCCCATTGGCATTGCTCGAATAGACGCGATGAGCGCCCGGCAGCACAAATTTGCTGAAATGACCCAGCGTGTAGTAATCCACATTGTATGTGATTGCGCCCGAGGCGCTGTTCACGGTGACCAGAGGGTTGCAATTGCCGCAACCGCCCGTGTGAGGGCCGTGATTCTGATCGAGCGCCAGACTCCACTTAAGATAACTCTTGGCCCAATTGCGCATGACTTGCGTGATCCCCTCGAAGTCTCCTTTAATTTGATTCGGAACCCATGCTCCTCCGGACAGCTCGGTCTCGTAGTTGCCCAAATTCGGATACAAATTATTCAAGGCCGTCATAACGCCGGGCGTACCGGCATAACCGTGCCATGCGATGCCGGCGATCTGGCCGGAGGACCGTAACGCGGGGTCCGCCAGAATGGCCTGCGGATAGCCGGGCTGATCCCAGTTGTGATCGTAAATCAGCACCTTGGTGCTGACGCCGGACGTGGCGAGGGCGGGCAGCACGTAGTCTTTCAGAATCGCGGCTTGCGTTGCAGCGTCCATGGACATGCCAGGGTAATCTGCAGGGACATTGAGCGGCTCGTTCTGCAAAGAGACGTAGTCGATGGGAATGCCTGCTTTACCATAAGCTTGGAGGTACTGAACGAAGTAGTTTGCAAAAGCCGAGCGCGTAGCAGCGTCCGTAAGCAGCGAGCCGCCAATCATGGAACTTGAAGATTTCATCCAGCCTGGAGGGCTCCATGGCGTTGCCATTATCTTGAGTTGTGGATTGAGCTGCCTGGCATGTTGAATCAGCGGGACTATATCCGCCCGATCATGCGCAATGGAGAAGATCGTCAAGTTGAGGTCTGGCTGACCGCCGTTGTCATCATAAGAATATGCAGATCGCGCGAGGTCGGATGCACCCATCGGATTGCGAAGGAAACTGATCCCGATGCCATTGCCCTGCCGGGTGAATAAATCATTCATTGTGCTGCTAAGAGCAGAAGGTGTTGTAACTTCCATGAGCAGGTAGGCCGCGGAGTCGGTGATCGCGGCGCCAAAACCCTCAATCTGCTGATACACCTCGGTCTCGTCCACAAAAACCACGTTGTTGCCGCCGCCTGCGGTTGAAAAGCTCATGCTCGATTGTGGTGCCAGCAATCGGGTCTGGTCGGTGGTCGTGACTACAACCGAGACCAGAGTCGCACTCCCGATTTGTGGAGTGATCGTGAAGGGGCCTGTTGCGATTCCACTCTGCGAATAGCCCGCCGACACGGCGATCGCCTGGATAGTGGTTGTAGACGCCACCGTAATTGGGCCGGAGAATGGCGCAGATGAAGTTGTTGGAGATGTCCCGTCCATCGTGTAGTAGATCGTTGCTCCGGCTGCAGCATCCGCCAGTGTCACCGAGAGCGGTGCCCCGGGCGACGGACTGTACGTACCGGGCACGGGCCAGAATGTTGGCGCCGGAGCTGCTGGCGGAGGAGGCGGCGGCGAGGAAGATCCGCAACCGCCCAGCAGCATTGCCATCGTGAGCAATAAGGCGGCGCCGCGGAACGCTGTAGTTCGTGCATCCATTGAGGCTGGTTCCATGATTGTGATTTCCGGCTCCAAGCAGACAACATTGTACATCGAGGCTGCCATCTGCTAAGCGGCGGCAATGCAGACGTCTATAACGAGAGAGGGCCGCGCTTCCCCAAACGTTGCTCTCTGAAAAGGAAATTGGACGGATGGTTTTCGCGGCGGGTTTGCCGTTACACTTTAGAAAGGGCGGAATCTGATGTAGCTCATGTTGGAGCTGTCAGGATTCGTCGAGGACGCGTTTGTAGTAGCTTTCGTAGGCGGGGATGACGTGGGATCACCATGCGATGTGGCCGGCGGGGTATTGGCATTTGTAGTCGGATTACATCATTCATCGGATTTATTTTCGGGTGCTGGAGCACATCTACTCGAGGCCGGCACGGATCTGCGCACCGTCCAGATGCTGTTATGCCATCAAGATCTGAAAGAGACCACCATCTACTTGCACCTCTCTGAACGCCGACGAATTCAAGCTGCGCATTCAGGGTATTCGCTCCGCCTCCGACTCCGCCCGCGAGGAAATGGTCTCGCAAATGGCCGACTTCGAGCGCATCGCCCGAAAATAGTTATCAGTTCTCAGTCCTTAGTAGAAACCGGCGCCAACTTCCGGCTCGGCGACCGTTTCTCCACGGCTGCAATCTGACATTCAACGACCCACAACTCGTTTCATTTTGACTCTGGCACTTCCTCCCTCTATGCTCCATCCATGTTTGGGAAGCCGCGCCAGCTCGAAACCGAAGCGGAGCTGTATGACGTCGCGGTGCGGGCGCTGATGAGGCGAGCGCATTCGGTGTATGAGATGAAGCGGAAGCTGGAACGGCGGAGCGATAACAAGCTTCTGGTGCAACTGGTGATGGCGCGGTTGAGAGAAAATGGCCAGATCGATGACGCCAAGTATGCGAAGCAGTTTGCGCGGCAACGGACGGAAACGCGCAAGCAGGGCAAATTTCGGATTTCGCGAGACTTGCGGGCGCGCGGCGTCCCGGACCGGCACATCGAGGCGGCGCTGGAAGAAGCGGCCAAGGAAACCGATGAGGTCGCGATGGTGCGCCAGCGCATCGAACGGAAGCTGCGGTCATATCGCGGCGAAATCGATGAAAAGAAAATGGCTTCCATGTACGGGAGCTTGCTGCGGGCGGGGTTTTCGGCAGACGTGGTGCGGCGGGAATTGAAGGCGCTGACACGCGAAGAGGTTCCGGATGTGGAAGCCGAGGTGGAATAGGTAACCCGGTCCACTATGGAACGGATTGGAGAAGTCGAGGGGGGTACCCCCACCCCCGGTGGTTTTTGGCAAAGAGTGCGCAAGCGCATGAAAACAATGAAGTTGAGTTTTTGGTACGTGCAAAAAAGTGCAAAAGAGTGCGCAAGAGTATGAAAGGAAAGGGGATAGGGTGTGGGGAATGGGGGATAGGGACTGGTGATTCGTAAATCCGATCAGGCCGAGACAGGCCGGTGAGAAAGTAAAACCGTGGGAGTGCAGGGCAGAAGGACGGGGATAGCGGCTGACTATCACAACCCAGTGTAGCATAGATATTACCAACTGTCAATACAAAAATAAGGATACCAGTAATGCACTAAGTGCCGTCAAATCAATCAAGGCCGGGATCGGAGGGACACGAGGGAAGCGGGCGGCTGGTTACGCGAGGGCCTTGTTCAGGAATTTGAGGGTGCGGTCCCAGGCTAATTTGGCGCTGGGCGCATCGTAGACTTCGGGGCGGGCTTCGTTCATGAAGGCGTGCTGGGCGTCGTAGAGGTGGATCTCGAAATGAGATTTGGATTGTTTTAGGGCGGATTCGAGGTCGTTCGCCTTGGCGGGGGTAATCCAGCCGTCCTGGTTCGCGAAATGGCAGATGAGGGGAATCTTGATCTTCTTTAGCTCGGCGGCGGCGAGCTCCGGAATGCCATAGAAGCAAGCGCCGGCGTCCATCTCCGGGACGCGGACGGCGGATAGGATGGTCAGCGCGCCACCCATGCAGAAGCCGCCCACTGCGACCTTCTTCGAGTCTCGCTTCAGGTATTGTGCGGCGCCGCGAATGTCCTGCTCGGCGGCATCGGGAAAGTTGAGGTTGGCCATCAAGTGGGTGGCCTCGTCGGCGGCCTTGGCGAGCTTGCCGCGGTAGAGGTCCGGAACGAGGGCCCGGTAGCCGGCCTCGGCGAGGCGGTCGGCGGTCTTCTTGATTTGATCGTTGAGCCCCCACCACTCCTGAATGCAAACAAAGCCGGGCGCCCCCGATCCTATTTTGGGGGTTGCCAGGTAGCCGGGGCAGGTCTTTCCATCCGGTCGGTTGAATTGAATCATTTCACCCATGAAGTCCCTCCACTCAATGTGGAATGCAAGCGCTATGTTATGACAAACGATTGAGTTTTGTCTGATTTCCGGCTGGAGCGGAGAATGACAGAGAATGCCGATTCTGGCAGCGGGGCAGTTTCCGGTAAGCGCGCCTCCGATTAAGCACTGACGTTTGGCAGGCACTATCCATGCCCGTCAATCAAAGGCCCCGACGTCATGATTTGTGACTCAGAAAGATAGTGTGGCGGGGACCGCCCTTTTTCAGGCGACCACGCACGCGCCGCACCTGCACGTCGAATCTGCCCTGGCGCAAGCGCTGCTCAAATTTTCGATCATCTTGGGCCGCCCAGACAGCCAGTACGCCATTTATCTTGAGAGCCGCACGGGCGGCGGCTATTCCGCGGTGGTCATAGAGTCCGGCGTTGTTCGAGGCGGTAAATGCGGCCGGACCGTTGTCCACGTCGAGTAGCACGGCATCGAATTGGCCGAGACGTGAACCGAGTGTGACGGCGACGTCCCCTATCTCGACCCGCACGCGCTTATCCTTCAGCGGGTGTCCCGCCAACGGCCCGAGCGGGCCACGATTCCACTCCACCACCGCGGGCACGAGCTCGGCGACGACAACCGTCGCATCCGGTGAGAGGAGATCGAGCGTCGCGCGTAGTGTGAAACCCATTCCGAGACCGCCAATAAGCACACAAGGCCGCTCCAGCGTCCGCACCCGTTGGCAGGCGCACTTGGCTAGCGCCTCCTCTGAACCGTGCATGCGGCTGGACATAAGGATCGCGCCGTCGGCGAATATGAGGTACTCGTCGCCGCGACGAATCAGCTTCATGACGGTACCGTCTGGAGAAAGGGTCTGGCCGAGCAACTCGAAAGGCTTCACGAGTGTGATGTTACAGGAGAGGAAAACTGAAGTAAAAATGGACCGCTCACCAGCAGGCCCGGTCCAAAGTGATTGTCAGTGCTTAATAAGTCGGCACTACGACCGGTGCACCATTGTCTTCTCTTCCAAGGCAGCCTGTTTGTTCATTTCTTTGGCGGTTCTGGCCTGCTCGCGCTTTCTGCATGCCCCAGGTGTGCACAGGCTACTTGCTGCTCCGGCGTGATCTGCGTGGGCGTTTCACCGGCTGGCACGGAATTGCATCGCATCGTATCCTCGAATCCGGGCGCTGAGAAGATGAAAGTCAGGCTGATCGGTTCGGCGCCGACGTTCTTCAAACTTACCCAGGTATTCGCCGGAATAAACACAAGTCCCCCGGCATGGAGATCGCGCTCCTGATCGCCGAGCCAAACGTGAGCCTTTCCGCTGTGGAGCAGCACGATTTCATCTTGGACCAAGTGCCTGTGCTTCGGCAAGGTCGCTCCCGGAGCAACCTCCTCCGTACCTGCCACAAGATGCTGAGAACCGTTGTTTTTCGGGCTGACCTTCAGCATGAATTGGGAGGAGGCGGGGGCACTATCGTCAATGTGAATGCGGCGAGTGCGCAGCTCGCCCTCATTCCTTTCCAACAGAAGCGGCTTAACATCAGTGTCTGAACTTGGGGCTGCTCTGGATTGATTCGATTGAGAGAACGCAGAGAGCCCAACCACCATTAGCGCCGCTGCTGTAAACACACTACAGATTGCTTTTGACTTCACACCATCACCTCGGCGGATAGTCTACTCTCATCAGGCAGCAAACTCCCGACAAGCCGGATTATCGGAAACCGGCAAACTACCCGGCTCTGGGTTCATTGCGGGGGTTTGCTGCGTCTGCGATAATCCGGGAATTGAATCCGGCAAAACTGAGGTGGACTTGACGGGCAACGAGATACACGAGAAATTTTTGCAGCTTCTTGAGGGCAAGGGGTACGGACGGTGAGGAACTGGTTCATTTTCGATTGCACCAGCTCCTCACACGCCGTGTCACCGCTTCAAGAATCGTGCCTGCGTAAAGATTATTCGCAGCGGTTGGCCGGTTCGCCGGGGCCGCCTTCCAAACAAGGAATGGCGCTTAGATATTCGTAGATGGCGCGGAGATCGTGATCCGTCATATTTGCATGGAGCGGCCACGGCATGACTTGGAGAAGACTCCCGTCGAACGGAGGCGGGAGGCATTTCCCGTCAGGAGCCCCTGTGCAGGTCGGATGCAGATCGTCCGCATCGATACCGGTACGCATGATGGCTTTGAATTGCGCAAAACTGTTGCCTCCTTCAGCCCTCCCGGTCTTGTCGGGCGTCAGGTTGCGCGAAATAATGTCTGGGAATGTTCCCGGCGGCCCAGGAATCAGAACGAAGTGTCTGCCGCCGCCCAGGTACGTCTTCGGATTGATCTTTGTCGGTTTCTGGCCAAAGTAAGGGTTTCCGCCCGTGGCAAATTCGGTGGGTGGGCCAGCCGAGTGGCAGCCATCGCAGTCGGCCACCGCATTAACAATATAGCTGCCCAATCCCACCAATCTCCGGTTTTTACCTACAAAGTCCAGCGGGACAGGTGCGATATTGAGCCCTCGATGAATCCTGGCTTCATCCCTCTCGTCGTCATCATCTTCATGGGCTTTGACGTGTCTCGAACTGTTCACCATTCCCGCGAAAACGATGGCAACAAATGCTGTGAGGACTCCCGCGGCTTTGAAAAATTTACTGTCGGTCATGGCAATTCTCCTCTCTGTCTTTTTTTCCGGAATAGGATTCCTGTCGTCCTGAACAAGCAGAATGCTTTCCCGCGCCTTCGCTGGATGGTACCTGCCTCTCAGTGTTGAGGTGTGGAGGGACTCTATCCTGTTCTTCGTAGGAGTCAAGAAATTACGTGGTCAGGAATGGAGCAGAACCTAAGCAAGCGCCCAGATGAGATACATCGCGATCGGTTGGGAAGTCGCCTTGTAATCAGCAATCAGTCCTTGCGGCGGCAGGCTGACACATGATTCGCCGGTTAGTCGGAAACCGAGCCCCTACCCGAGGATGGGTTCATTGCGGCCCCAATCGACTTCACATCACCAAGTCTTTGCCGCCTGCCTCAGGCGTGTTCCGGGCCACTTCTTCCATCCCTTGCTTGTTCATTGCCAGCGCCCAGTCAACGGATTCTTTGATGTAGGCATTCATGGCTTCCAAACACTCTCGGTCATGCCTGCCCTTCCCGTTTACATCCACCCTCGGGTAGTCCAGATCTAAGTCCTCCCAGCCGTTGAAATTCTCCGCTAAACATGCGCCAAATACGCCGTCCTCGTTGACGCCGTACTGATCCTTTTTGAGGGCCTTCAGCGACTTTTTCGCCATCGGCTCCAGCGCGGGATCAGGATAGACGGTGACGGCGAGCCGCGATCGGGTGATCCCCGCCCCGAGGACGCGAATGGAGATTTTCACGATCACTTCGCTATAGGGCTCTCCGTCGCCACAGAAATCCGCTGCCGACAGAGGTTTCTTGGTTTTCTTGCGCTTGGGCATGGCCGAGACTCCTTGGGCGACATTTATGAGGCACGGTGCAGAGCAGATTGCCGCTTGCCGGTGTCTCTGCGATACTTTTACCATGAAAATTCAAGTTCTATCGAGGCAAAGGTGACGGGCAACGAGATACGCGAAAAATCCTGGAGCGGCAACGACATCCGCAAGGCATTCCTGGACTTCTTCAAGAGCAAGGGGCACACAATCGTGCGGAGCTCGTCACTGGTGCCGCATGGGGACGCTACCCTGCTGTTTACGAATGCGGGGATGAACCAGTTCAAGGACGTGTTTCTGGGGCTGGAAAAGCGGGAATACACGCGGGCGGCGACGGCGCAGAAATGCGTGCGCGCGGGCGGGAAGCATAACGATCTGGAAAATGTGGGGTTTACGAAGCGGCATCACACGTTTTTCGAGATGATGGGGAATTTTTCGTTTGGGGATTATTTCAAGAAGGATGCGATCGCGTACGCCTGGGAACTGATCACCTCGCCTCAATGGTATGGAATTGCGAAAGACAAATTGTATGTAACGGTTTTTGGCGGCGCCGAAGTCGCTCCCGGCACAACTTTGGGTGTGGACGAAGAAGCGAAGGGCTTTTGGCTGGCTCAAAATGTCCCCGCTGAGCGCATATTCGCCATTCCGGGCCTGAAAGAAAACTTCTGGGCCATGGGCGACACCGGGCCGTGTGGGCCGTGCAGTGAAATTCATTACGATATGGGGCCTGCCGCCTCCGATCAAGGCCACACCGACTGCAAATTCGGCTGCGAGTGCGGACGCTACGTCGAAATCTGGAACCTCGTCTTCATGCAGTTCAACCGCGACGCCTCAG
>JBGQDD010000061.1:0-11105 GCA_041495665.1 Candidatus Acidiferrum sp. | reverse complement strand
GTGCCGCGCTTCGTGGAAAAACTGCGCGAAGGCCACGACATCGTGATGGGCAACCGGTTCAGCGGCGAAATCAAACCGGGCGCCATGCCGCCACTCCACAAATACTTCGGCAATCCCGGTCTCACTGCTTTGCTCAATACTTTATTTCATGCCCGCATCGGAGACGGTTACTGCGGGATGCGGGGATTTACACGCAGTCTCTACGACCGCCTGGATCTGCGAAGTTCGGGGATGGAGTTCGCGCTGGAGATGATCATCAAGTCCGCGCAAATCGGGGCGCGCATAGCGGAGATCCCCATCACTTTGTGGCCCGATAAGCGGGGGCGCGCGCCGCATCTGCGGAGCTTCCGCGATGGCTGGCGCAGCCTGCGGTTCATGCTGCTCTACGCGCCGAACTGGCTTTTCCTGCTGCCGGGCGCCATGCTCGTTCTTGCCGGACTCGCGCTGGTGTTTTGGCTGCTGCCGGGACCGCGCCAGATTTCTCCCCATGTGGTGCTCGACATTCACAGCATGATTTTCGGCGTTATCTTCACGCTGCTGGGAGCTCAGATCCTTTCCATCGGAGCATTCGCAAAAGTATTCAGTTACGCCGAGCGCTTTGACCGCCGCTCGGTATCTTTGCGGCGCGTTTTGAAGCGCGTCACCCTGGAGACGGGTTTGCTCTTGGGCGGCAGCCTGTTCGTCATGGGATTCGCCGGATGCGCGTGGGTCACCTGGCAGTGGGCCGCGAGCGGCTTCGGCGAGCTGTACCAAATCCGGCAGGTGCTCTTCTGGTCGATGTGGCTCTTCCTCGGTTTGCAGATCATTTTCTCCGCATTTTTCCTTAGCATGCTGGGCATCAGCCGCGAGACCTTCATCGGCGACTACGATCTGAAATAAATGGCCGCCACCTCGCAAACATCCTGGCCGCTATCCTGGATCAGCAGGTGGCATCGGGCTTTCGTATTTCAGCGGCGTACCCGCGTCCTTGCCGAAATGCTTGCGGCGGAGACTCCCCAGGGCGCATCGGTGCTGGATATTGGCTGCGGCGACGGCACCATCGGCGGCCTCATCGCGCGGTTACGCCCGGACATTTCCATCCAAGGCGTTGAGTTCATGGTACGGCCCGGATGCAAAATCGAATGCCATTCGTTTGACGGGTTCACGCTACCTTTTCCCAGCAACTCTTTTGACGTAGGCCTCTTCGTGGACGTACTGCACCACACCCAAGATCCCCGCGTGCTGCTGCGCGAGGCCGTGCGCGTCAGCCGCTCGTTTGTGCTGATCAAGGATCATTTAGACGAAAATGCGATCGATAATCTCACGCTTCGTTTGATGGACTGGGTAGGGAACCGCCCGCACGGCGTGGTGCTGACCTACAACTACCAGAATCGCAAACAGTGGACGGAGCAGTTTTCAAATTCAGGACTGTCCGAAGTCAGTCGGACAACACAAGTCCCGCTCTACCCGTGGCCGTTGCGTCTGCTGGTTGGACGTAAGCTGCACTTTGTTTCGTTGCTGAAGAAAACGAACTAGCGGAGTCGTTCAGCGTTCTGGCGGCGGGGAAGCCGCAGGATAGGGAATCAATTCCGTATTGTCGGTATCGGGTTCGACGAGCCAGATCTGCCGATCCTTGAAGTAAGCGAAGAGCTTCGCATTTTGCCCAGGATCGAGTTCGCGGGCCCAAAGAACTTTGGCGGTGTCGATTTCCGCTCCGTTGTACACCCACTCGTCGTGCAGATTGTGATCTTCCTCGTAGCGCACCACGATCAAGTGCTTGCCGGGAGTCTGCGAAAGCGTTTTCGCGATGGCCGCGCGGCTGGGGTCTCCCTCGCAGGTCCATTCCAATGGGTCGCAGATATGCTGGCGGACAGAGAGACCAACATCGGTTGCGAGGAGATAGAAGATGGCCCAGGAAAGCGCGAGGCCGAGTGGGCGTCCCCGCAGACGGAGGGTGCGCAGGTGGCGAATGGACTGGACGAGCAACAGAAAAATCACACACGTCAGCGTCGCGGCGTAATGCGGAAAAGACCAGATCAACGTTAGAAATGCCGCTGTTCCGAGCAGAAAGATCAACAGCGGCAAGCGCATCTTGCGATCGAAAAAAACAAAAGGCAATCCCGGCAAGAGCAGCACAGCGCCCCACCAAAAATAGGTGCTGCCGCTGCGTGTCAATTTTTCAGCGGAAACCTTTCGAACGCCCTGCCAGGTGTTCTGATAATCCTCGCGTTCCCAGCCGTTGTAGAAATCTTCGAACTGCTGGTTGCGATATTTGAGCGGCTCCTTGGGATGGTCCCACAAGAACAGCCCCGTCGTTTGATAGGTCCGCGTGTTTAAGGCATGCGGGAAGAGCAAGGCGTTTCCGGTCAGCCGCCAGTTGTAGTAGCCGATGAAGCCGATGGTCAGCGTCAGAACCACGGCCAGTGGCGCGAAAACCCGGACTATGCGCGTTCGCGGCGTCACGGGCGATTTTGTTTTTCCCGCCAGCCACCAGAGGAACCAGCCCGCCACCGGGATGCAGAAGAGCAATCCCTCATAGGGCCGGGTGTTCGCCAGGATGGCGATCCCCAGGCCGAGCAGCAAAGCATCGCGTGTGCGCGCGCGGCGCACGATTCGCGGCATCGCGCCCAGCACCAGCGCTCCACCGGCGGCCGCGACAGCTCCGCCCCAGTAGCTGTTAATCCAGTAGCTGGCGATTCCGAATTTCAGCGCGACCAGCACTGCGCCGAGGAAGGCCCACCTTGCCGGGAGCCACGCCTGCAGCATCCAGAGAATCGCGGCGCACATCGCGGCAACGCTCAAGAGCACCCCGATCCATGGATGCGCCAGCAATTGACCGAGCGCCAGGACGGCCCCTTGCCCCGGCGGATATTTCGCCGAATACGTCGGAAACCAATTGATGTGGAAGGATTCGAAACTCATCCACATGGGATGGGGTGGGTTGGCCAGGCGGCCGTGAGCCAGCGTGTCACCGAGCAACAAGTAGCTGTATTCATCATGGATTCCGGGAACGGGCACCGGCAGTTGCGGCAGACCAGCAAGCCGGACACCGATAACGATGCAGAAAAGAGCGACGACCGCCAGCGTCTTGCGTTCCGCCAAGCGGGAAAGAAAGGACTCAATGGCGTGAAACACTCTTGGCGTAAAGCGTGGCAGAAATATTGCCAGAAGGGAGAAGTAAAAGGCGATGCGCAGGATCGCACGCAGATCAGGAGGCACGCGCATCAACAGAATGTAAAGGAAGTCGCTCATCGAAAGTGCGAGTTTTCTGCTTGGGATTGTGGCATGCCGCGAAAGAAGTAGAAAGGCGGGTGCCTCGCCGAGTTACCGGGAATGTACGGAGTAGCCGGTTTACCGCTCGATTTCGATCTCGGTGGTGCGGTTGGGATCCTGCGCTGCCGGCTTGCTTACGGCAGGCCGATGAGGATGCTGGCGCTCATCGATGAAATCGGCCATTTCCAGACGAAGATTTCCCGCATTCGTCGAATACGTCAGTCCGGTTTCAAAATCGACGATGCCCGCGCGAATGAGCTTGTCAATCTCGCCATCGAAGTGCTGCATGCTCTCGGTGCTGCCATCGCGCATGGCATCGAGAAGAGACTTGCCGTCACTTTCGCCCTTCTCAACGTATTCTCTCGTGCGCATCGTGGACTTGAGAATTTCCACGGCGGCGATGCGTCCCTTGCCGTCTTTGCGGGGAAGGAGACGCTGGGAAACGATGCAGCGGAAGGCTTTCGAGAGGCGCGAGCGGATGCCCTGCTGGTCGGACAAGGGAAAAACTCCGACGATGCGTTCCACGGTCTTCGAGGCATCGATGGTGTGGAGCGTGGAGAGCACCAGGTGGCCCGTTTCCGAAGCCTCCAGGGCGATCTCAATCGTCTCGCGATCGCGCATCTCGCCGACGAGGATGACCTTGGGCGCCTGGCGCAAAGCGGCGCGCAGGGCCAGTGCGAAGCTGGGCGTGTCCGTATGCAACTCGCGTTGATGAATGGTCGATTTCTTGTGGCGGTGCAGGAACTCGATGGGGTCTTCAATGGTGAGGATGTGATAGGCCTTTTCCTCATTCATTTTGTCGAGTACAGCCGCGAGCGTGGACGACTTGCCGGAACCTGTTGGACCGGTCACAAGGACGATGCCGTTGCGGAGTTCCACGACTTCCTTCAACACTGCGGGAAGATGCAATTCCTGGAACCCGGGAATCTTGTCGGGGATCACGCGCATCACCACGGCGCAGCTTCCACGTTGCCTGAAAATATTCACGCGGAAGCGCGCGACACCTTCTATGCCATAAGAAAGGTCAGCGGAGCCATCCTCTTCCAGCTTGCGGAGGGACGTCTCATTTTTTCCCATGATGTCGCTGGCGATGAACTTGGTGTCCTGCGGAGTCAGGCACTCGAGGCCCTTGTACTTCAGCTCGACCAGTTGGCCGCTTACTTCAACTTGAGGAGCGCGGCCCGGCGAGAAGATCAGGTCGCTGACGTGCGGGCTGGACTTCAGCATGGCGGTGACGAGTTGGGCGGTGTGAATCGTTCTTTGCGCGGCGGGTGCCGAAGTTGGCGCCGGCATTTGCGCGGGCGCTGTCAGCGGCGGCATTGTTTGCGTCGGTGTCCCCATGAATTGAGTAAGGTCCTTTCGAGGCCCGAGAAGAGGAGGCGAGTCGCGTGAACTACAGCTAAAACGCTTTTCTTTGTGACTCTTGTATTGTAGGCGAACCGATACCTGCGGCCAGCGAAGGGTTGGCGTGCCATTTCTTGAGGATTACTGTCCGGATGGGCAGGTTGCTCCGGACAAAAAAACGCGGCCGCCAACACAAAGTGTGATGGCGACCGCGGCAAGGGCGAAATTAGCTTCGCGTCAGCCGGTTCATTTCTTTATTTATTGCTTGGACGCGCCATCGATAAAGCTGGCGATGTTGGTTTTGAGCTTAACGAGATCTTCATCGCGGAGATACATCATGTGTCCCGCGTCGTAATACTGCAGGCGGATGTTCTTCTGGAGTTTGTCCGGCAGGCCGAGATGCTCCATGGTGTATTCGGTGGCCATGAACGGCGTGGCGAGATCGTACAGCCCATTTTCCACTTCGACTTGCAGGTGCGGATTGGTGAGCATGGCCTGAATCAGGTCACCTTCCACGTTCGGTGAACCGGGGAATCCGAAGTTGTCGCCGCCGCCGCGATGCTTCCAATCCCAATTCTGCCCGGCGTCGTCCGAGCCGGTGTGATAGACCTTGTCTTGTCCGAACTTCAGCTCATCGCGGACATAATTATTAAATGCCGCGGTGAACGGCCCGGTGATCGAGGTGTCCTGCGGATCGTATTCCGCAAATTCGCCGAGCAAATCGTAGCTCCAACCCGAAAAACGCGCGTCGAGGCGTCCGGTGGTCAAGCCGCGGCTGCGCTGCAGTTCTTTCATGAACTGCGGCAGGTTCACGCGAAGATTGGCTTTGACCAGATAGTCTTCGCTGAGACCGGTGAAGCGGGAAAGTTTTTTCGCGACGGTAGCTTTTTCCGCTTCGCCCAGTTTGGAACCTTTCATCAAAGCATCCGCATAATCCGACTGCGCATATTTCCGTGCTTCCTCGAGGAAGGGATTCAAATCGCCGGGCCGGTCCTTCAGGACTTTGTGATACCAGGCGGTGGCGGCGTAGCTTGGTAAATAGAAAACGTATGGCATATCTTCGCCGGGATTGAAGGAAATGGTTCCCAGGTTCAGCACGGAGGAGATCAGCACGATGCCGTTGAAATACAGGCCGTCATGCGACTGCAAATAATTGGAGAGCGCCGCCGAACGGAAAGTGCCGTAACTTTCACCGATAAGGAATTTTGGGGAATTCCAGCGGCCGTTGCGGCTGACGTAAGTGTTGACGAATTGCGCCAGGGATTTGACGTCTTGATCGACGCCCCAGAAATCCTTGTCCTGCGCCTTTCCCACCGCGTGGCTGAAGCCGGTTCCCACCGGGTCCAGGAAGACCAAATCCGTTTTGTCGAGGAGGCAGTACGGATTCTCGGAAAGTTTGTAGGGAGCGGGAGGCGTGGCACCGGCGTTCACGGTGATCACCCGGCGCGGGGAAAATGAGCCCATGTGCAGCCACACTGAAGAAGAGCCCGGACCGCCGTTGTAAACGAAGGCGACGGGGCGCTGGCTGAGATCCTTCACGTCGCTGCGCGTGTAGGCGGTGTAATAGACCAGCGCGGTTGGTTCGTCCTTTTCATTCTTCAAGAGAATCGTTGCCGCGGTGGCCTTGTAGGGAATGGTCTGGCCGCCGATCTTGATGGTGTGATCGGTGACGGAAGATTCCTCTTTGGGCGGCGCCGCGGGGGCGGCTTCGGCGGGCTTCTCGGCAGGCTTGGCATCCTTATCCTGCGCGCGCGCTCCCGCGGCGATTGCAGTCACGGACAGAGCAAGTGCCAGCAGCACGCTCAGGTTTTTCACACGGATCATCGTTTCTCTCCTCGGAATAAACTCGTTTTTCGTGGTTCGACAAAGCTCAGATTCTATCTGTTTATGCGGAGCCCCGGACTATTTTGTTCGACGGCGGAGGAGCAAAAACTGTTCGTCAGCCGCGCAGGAATCTAGAAACAGGTCGGCGCAGTTCTCGACGATCCAGTCCGCGCCGGCTTGTTGAAGTTCGGCGTCGCTCGCGGTGGTGCGCAGTGCCAGGACACGCGCTCCCGCCGCTTTTCCCGCGCGAATTCCCGCAGGAGCATCCTCGATGACAATGCACTCGCTCGCCGGCACACCCAGAATCTGCGCCCCTCTTAAGTAGGGTTCAGGGTCCGGCTTGCCTTGTTTCACGTCGGTAGCGGTGACCAGATGCTTAGGTTTCGGCAAGCCCGCTGCGCCGATGCGCACGCCCGCCAACGCCCGCGTGCAGGAGGTTACAATCGCCCAGCGTTCCAGTGGTAGCGCCTGCAGCAACTCCATCGCGCCGGGCAAGGGAATGACTCCTTCCACGTCGGCGATCTCGCGCCGCTCGACTTCGCGGTCTTCCGCGGCATGATCGGCATGGGGCATCAGTTCGCGGATGGTGGTAACGCTCGGCCGCCCGTGGGCTTGCTTGACAACTTCGTCGGGATCAAACCCATGCTCGTGCGCCCAGCTTGCCCAGACTCGGGCCACGGCGGGCGTGGAATCCACGAGTACGCCATCCAGATCGAAGAGTACGCCGCGACAACGGATGCTGGTCATGATTCATGATAGGCAGAAAGCGGCGAATTGCGAAATGAGTGGTGCGGCTAGCGTTTCTCCCCCGTGTGGCGGGGTGCACGAGACTGGAGTCGCCAAGCGTGCGAGACGCGGAATGGCAGGGAGGGAAGCACGATCAAGTTGACTTAGTCTAGTAACTTAGTCTAGTATGAAGCAATGAAGGCAGTAAACACGCACGAAGCAAAAACCCAGCTTTCGCGGCTGCTGCGCCGCGTGGCCACCGGCGAAGAAATCACCATAGCGAACCGCGGGGTTCCCGTAGCCCGCCTAGTCCCCGTGCCTCCAAAGAAAGCGCAGCGCGTTCTGGGGATTCTTCGCGGGGAGTTTAGCGTTCCAGATGATTTTGACGCACCCTTGCCCGATGACTTGCTTGATCTCTTCGAAGGCCGAAAGAAAAAGCGTTCCAAGAAAGCCAAGAAGAGCGCGTGAAGTTCTTGCTCGATACAAACGTGTTTCTCTGGGGCCTGTCCGAGGAACACAAACTCAACCCCCGGGCACAAGAGATACTGACGTCCTCATCCTCGGAGTTGTATTTCTCGGCGGCAGGCTCCTGGGAAATCGCCATCAAGTTTGCGCTCGGCTCGCTGCCGCTTCCGAAGGCGCCTTCTGAATACATTCCCTACGCGCAACGGTTGTGGGGAATTCAAACCCTCAATATCACCCAGGAACACGCCTTGCGGGCAGGCGAACTGCCTGTGCATCACCGGGATCCGTTTGACCGGATGCTCATCGCCCAGGCACTCTCGGAACAAATGACCCTGCTCACGGCGGATCGCATCTTTCAAAAATACAAAGTGGATTCAATTTTCTGCGGGAAATGAAATTTGGGGTGGGAGACGGGGATTGAACCCGCGACTTTCGGTGCCACAGACCGACGCTCTACCAGCTGAGCTACTCCCACCACCCGTGGAACGACCTTAGTTTACGCTAATTCCCGCGCATCGAAAAGTGGGCGGAGGCGTTCCATCTAAGGCACGGCCGGCAGCTTCTCGGAGCAATCCGCCCCGCGCTGTTGTTATTCTTGATTTCGCAAGAATGGCTACATCCACACTACCCGCACAAGTTGTTGAGGATAGGTCTGCCGCCACTGCACCCGGCCTGTTTGATCAGTATTTTTCGCGACTCACGTCTGGCCCGCCCGCGTCCTGGAATCTGACAACCGCCGGCGGCCGTCTCACTCTAATTATTATCTGGGCCGCCTACTGCACGCGAACTGGGCCACCTGGGGCAGCCTTACGGTGGACTGGGTGCCCTTGACGACGGAACGCGGCACCATCATCGTTAAGAAGAATTTGGCGGAGCAATATCAGGCGGGTATCCGATTCATGAAGAAGAAGACCGCCACAGGCGAAGCTGTTCTTTCCGTTCCCGAGGGTGAATCTCAACTGTTGGCATCAAAGCCATGATATAGGTTCCTAGCCCAAACTTAGCCACCCCTGGCCAACCCGGGTTTGGTGACCAGGCTGAGCTTTCGTGCCTGCTTAATGAGGGAATGGTTGATTGCCGGAGTGAAGCCTTTTCGCGAGACCTGTGCGGATGACACAGCGGGAGGGGCCGTGAACAAATCGACGATCAAAGATTATTTCGAGCGCGTCGCTTCTGGCTGGGAGCAGTGGGAGCAGAAGAATCGTTTCTACCACGCCTGCATCACCCACTTAATCGGCGGCATGATCCCGCCCGGATCGAAAGTATTGGAACTGGGGAGCGGTACCGGCGATCTATTGGCTTCGCTGAAGCCGAGCTCCGGCATGGGCCTGAATGTGGCCCAAGCGCTGACTAACCTGGCCCAGCAAAAGTATCCCGAGTTTGAGTTTCACACGATTGATGTCGATTCGGCGAGCCCGCCGCGGTCGTTCGAGCCACAGTACGTGGTGATGACCAACATGCTCGATTACGTCTACGACGTCTGGGACACCATGGAAAGCTTGAAGCCCGCGATCCGCGAACATACGCTGCTGATCATCACGACCAGCAATCCGCTGTGGGCCCCGCTGCTGCGTTTGGCCAGTAAACTCGGACTGCGTTTTCCCGAATCACCGCGAAACTTTATTACCAACAAAGATATCTGCAGCGTCCTGCATCTCCAAGGCTTCGACATTGTGGAAGATGGCTTGACGCTGCCGGTTCCCAAGCGCATTCCGGTTATCGGGACTTTGCTGAATGCGATTGTGCCTGAGGTGCCCATACTTCGCTTCATTTCTTCCGTCCAGTACATCGCCGCGCGCCCGCGCGTGGCGCGTCCGCCGCTCTCTTGTTCGGTCGTCATTCCTTGCCATAACGAAGACGAGAATATCCAGGAGTGTTTGCGCCGGATGCCGCAAATGGGTTCCTGGACGGAGATTGTTGTCGTGGATGATGGCTCCACGGATGAAACCCGCGAGAAAGTGAAGGAAATCATGGCCCACGATTCTCGCGTGCGGCTGATCGTGCTCGAGAAGAACCAGGGCAAAGCGAGCGCCGTGCGCGCCGGTTTCGAAGCGGCCAACGGCGATGTCCTTATGATTCTGGACGCGGACATGGCAGTCACCCCGGAAGAATTGCTCAAGTTCCTGACGCCGCTGCAGGACGGCACCGCGGATTTCGTCAATGGCACACGGCTCATCTACCCGATGCATGGCAAGGCGATGAAGGTAGCGAATTTCATGGGCAACAAGGGCTTCTGCTTTCTGGCCAGCAAAGTTATTCGTCAACGTGTCAGCGACACGCTCTGCGGCACCAAAGTTTTCTTGAAGCGCGATTACGTTCGAATGCCGTTGGGAGGAGTTGAACGCTGGGGCGATTTTGACCTGCTTTTTGGAGCGGCGCGCCTCAAGCTGCGCATTCTGGAAATTCCGGTCCATTACACCGAACGGCGCGCGGGAAAGTCGAAAATGCGAGTCATGGTGGACGGGTGGTACTTTCTATGGGCCTGTCTCTCCGGGTGGAGGATGCTGCGCTTTCCGGAAAAGTCTCCTTGGAAACAGGATCAGCCCCCTATTTCCGGTTGCCATGAGTTCCGGCCAGGCGCGGAGATTGGTTCTACACGGTAGAGACTGTGACCACTGATACCGAAGCTCAGGAAGTGCTTTTCAGACATCGCCGCGTGTGGGAAGAAAAGCCCGTTTTGCGGCGCATCTACAACGAGGAATTTTTTGCGCGCTTGCTCTCCTCTAAGACACCCGGTGGCATTTCGGTCGAAGTTGGCGGGGGCCCGGGTTTCTTCAAGCAACGCTTGCCCAGCGTGATTTCCACGGACCTGGTTTTGTGTCCATGGTTGGATGTCGTTGCCGATGCGCAGGCGCTGCCTTTCCAGACCTCCAGTGTCACGAACGTACTCGGGTTGGACGTACTGCATCATCTTGCGGCACCGATGAAGTTCCTGAAGGAGGCCGAACGCGTCCTGGTGCAGGGCGGCCGTTTGGTTCTGGTCGAGCCCTGGGTCACGCCCTTCTCCTACTTCATCTATCGCTATTTTCACCAGGAGGATTGCGACCTTTCCGCGCATCCCTCGGAGTTGGGTGATTCCCGAGTGACGCCAGGGAAGAAAGCCTTTGACGGTAACCAGGCAATTCCTTATTTGTTGTTTGGCACACGAAATCGGCAGAAGACTCTTGCCGCGCTGCCCCGTTTTACCTGCCTCGCAGCCGAACCCTTCTGTCTGTTTGCCTACTTGCTCAGTTTCGGATTCAAGCCGATGAATCTGTTACCGGAATTCCTTTATCCTGCCGTTTCGATGTTGGAGCGGTACAGCTTACCCTGGTGGCGCCGCCTAGCGGCCTTGCGTATTTTGCTGGTGTTAGAGAAATCTATTTCCGGAGTCGAGGAACTCCGAATGGAACCAGAAACTGATTCCGGCAGGGCCGTAGCTTCGCGAGGGTGATTCGGATGCAGAACAAAAAGTTGGTCTCCATTTTTACCGGCGCCTACGGCCTGGCCCGCCT
>JBGQDD010000060.1:0-11110 GCA_041495665.1 Candidatus Acidiferrum sp. | reverse complement strand
ATTACATGATGGGCGGTCAAGTAAATCTGCCGCTGGTGATTCGCACGGCCTACGGCACCCGGGGAGATGGCAAGCGCACTTACGGTGGAGGCGCGGGCGCGCAACACTCGCAGACTCTCTATTCTGTTCTGGCGCACATCCCGGGCCTCAAGGTCGTTGTTCCTTCCACCGCCTACAACGCCAAAGGGCTGACCATTTCCGCCATCCGGGACGACGGTCCCGTGGTAATCCTGGAACACAAATTCCTTGGCTCATCGGCGAAAGGTCCCGTGCCGGAAGTTGCCTACTGCGTACCCATCGGCCGCGCCGAGATCGTCCGCTCCGGTAGCGATGTTACGCTCTGTGCTATCGGAAGAATGACTCACGTTTGCCTCGAAGCTGCCGAAGCACTCGCCTCCGAAGGAATCGAAGCGGAAGTCGTCGATGTCCTCACTCTCTCTCCACTCGACGAAACCACCATCCTCGATTCCGTTTCTCGCACGCGCCGCCTGATCGTTGTGGATGAGGATACCCCCGTGGCCTCCATGGCGCGCGACATCGCCGCACGAGTTGCCGAGAAAGCGTTTGATGACCTGGACGCGCCAGTCAAAACGCTTACGGCGCCCGATACACCTGTTCCCTTTGCGGCCGTACTGGAAGCGCACTACGTGCCGCGGCCCGCGCAAGTCATCAGCGCCGTCCACGATATGTTCAGTAGGGGAGACTGAACAACGATGCCACAAGCGATCGTGATGCCGAGCATGGGCATGTACATGGAAGAAGGCGTCTTGACCGCATGGTTGCGTCCCACGGGAGCACGCGTGGAGAGCGGAGAGCCCCTTCTCGAAATCACCACGGAGAAGGTGACGTTTGAGGTTCCCTCGCCCGCCGCGGGAATTCTGCATCGTGTGGCCGAGGCAGGCGCGAGCCTGCAAGTACAAACTCTGCTCGGCTATATCCTCGCGGAAGGGGAAGCTGCCCCGGTCGCTGCTAAACCTGAGATCGCCACGGACGGTGAGCGCGGCAGCGGCCCGCGCCAGTCGCACACAGTACTGGAAGCCCCGCGATCCGGCGGCGTGCCGAAGGCCAGTCCGGCCGCGCGGCGGCTGGCTGCTCAGCACCGCATCGATCTGAATCTCGTGCAGGGCAGCGGCCCCGGTGGACGAATTGTGGAGGCCGATGTCCTCGCCCGAGTTTCACAACAGCGGTCATAAGTAGCAGCGCGACGATGATTGCGAAAGGATGATCAGGCTATGAACCAAATGACAATTTCAGAGCTCAGCGGGCTTGCCAATCGCGTCCGGCAGCACTGCGTTCGAATGACGGGTAAAGCAAACGCCTCTCATATCGGTTCACCGCTCTCCTCGGCGGACATCTTGGCTGCTCTCTACGGCCGTGCGCTCCGCTATGACCCGAAGCGCCCCACTTGGCCCGACCGGGACCGTTTCATCATGAGCAAAGGCCATGCCTGCACCGCGCTCTACGCCACGCTTGCAGAGAGCGGATTTTTCCCCATCGAGGCACTCGATACTTTTTATCAGAATGGCTCTCCCCTCGCCGGACACGTGATGCACAAAGACAACCCCGGGGTCGAACTCTCCACCGGCTCTTTGGGACATGGACTCCCCGTCGCCACCGGTATGGCCATCGCGGCGCAGCGCGACGGCCGCCCCAGCCGCGTGTTTTGTTTGCTGAGCGACGGTGAATGCGACGAAGGCTCCGTATGGGAATCCGCGCTCTTCGCTCCGCAGCATAATCTGGACAACCTCGTCGTCATCGTGGACTACAACGGGATCCAAAGCCTTGGCATGGTCAAGGATGTGATTGACCTGCATCCCTTTGCGGACAAGTGGCGCGCCTTCCGCTGGTCGGTGCGCGAATTGAACGGCCACGACATGGGCGCCCTTGAACAAGCCCTGACCCAGGTGCCCTTCGAAGTCGGGCGGCCGAGCTGCATCATCGCCCGCACCGTAAAGGGGAAGGGCGTGAGCTTCATGGAAAACAAACTCTTGTGGCATTACCGCGCACCGCTTGGCGAGGATCAGACCAAAGCCCTCGCGGAATTGGGGCAAAGCAAATGAGGAACGCCTTCCTGAAGGAACTGTTTGAATTGGCGAAGAAAGACGAGCGCATCGTTTTAGTCGTTGGCGATCTCGGATTCGGCGTTGTCAACCCGTTCATGGAACAATTGCCCCGCCAATTTCTCAACGCCGGTGTGGCCGAGCAAAACATGACAGGAATGGCCGCGGGAATGGCGCTCAGCGGCAAGATCGCCTTCACCTACTCCATCGGGAATTTCCCGACCATGCGCTGCCTCGAACACGTCCGCAACGATGTCTGCTATCACAACGCCAACGTGAAAATTGTCACCGTCGGTGGCGGCTTCGCCTACGGCGCCATGGGCGCTACTCATCACGCCATCGAGGATCTGGCCGTCATGCGCGCATTGCCGGGCATGATGGTTGTGGCTCCCGGTGACCCGGTCGAGGCGCAGGCCGCCACCCGCGCGATCACGGAATATCATGGTCCCTGCTATCTCCGGCTGGGCAAGGCCGGGGAACCGATCGTGCATCAGACCGAGATTCACTTCGAATTGGGCAAAGCCATCCGCATGCGCGAAGGCCGCGACGCGACCCTCATTTCCACCGGTGGCATCCTGCAAACCGCCGTCCGCACGGCGCAGCGCCTCGCTGAAGCGGGAATCGAAACGCGATTGCTCAGCATGCCCACCCTGAAACCGTTGGACATCGAGGCCGTGCTCGCCGCCGCCCGCGAGACTCACGCGATTTTCACTCTCGAGGAGCATAGTATCCTCGGCGGCTTGGGCAGCGCCGTCGCGGAAGTTCTCGCGGAAGCGAACATTCCCAGAATCCCGTTCAAGAGGATCGGCGTCCCTCCCGGGTTTTCGCCCTATATCGGCAGCCAGGAGTACATGCAGGAGCGCCACGGATTGACTCCCGAGGCCATCGCCAAAACCGTTGAGAACACCCTCCTGCAAGTTGTTCCGAGTACTGCGACCTGAGACTGTGGCATGCTTAATGGCAGAATGTCCGCCGCGCAGCGGTGCTGCACGATGAAGCGCACGATGGCGGGACTTCGACGCGAATCTGGACGCCATAATTGAAATAACAGTCAAGCAGCCAGCGGAGGCCGGGACACAAATCGCCGGTACACAAATCATGGATAGCCTGAAAAATCAGATTGCAGTCATAACCGGGGCCAGCAGCGGCATCGGCAAAGCCATTGCTCTCTCCGTAGCCGGTCAGGGCGCCGAGGTCTGCCTGGTGGCGCGGCGGCGCGAGCTACTCGAAGATGTTGCGAAGCAAGCGCACGCGCTGGGCTCGCGCGCCCACGCGTGTCCTGCGGACCTCACCATCGATGACGACATCCGCGGCCTGGGCGGGCGGTTTCAGAAAGATTTTGGCCACGTGAATATTTTGGTCCTCTGCGGGGGCGCCATTTCCCACGGTGCGCTGGACAAGGCTTCGCTCGCGGATCTCGACCTGCTCTATCGCTCCAACGTGCGCGGACACTACCTCATGATCCAGACCATGCTGCCCCTCCTCCGCAAAGCCTCCGGCCAAATCGTCTTCATCAACTCTTCCGCGGGACTCCGCTCCCCCGCCACCGCCGGCCAGTTCGCCGCCACGCAACACGCCTTCCGCTCCATCGCTGACAGCTTGCGCGATGAAGTAAACGCCGACGGCATCCGCGTCCTTAGCATTTATCCCGGCCGCACCGCCACCCCGCGCATGGAAAAGTTTTACGGTAAGGAAGGCCGTCCCTACAAGCCGGACTTGCTCATGCAAGCTGAAGATATTGCGGAAATGGTGACCCACTCGCTCCGCTTGCCGCGCACCGCGGAAGTCACCGACATCAGCATCCGCCCCATGCAAAAGTCCTATTGAGGAAAGTGGCCCGCAAGAGCCGCATCATCCGCGAGCACTCTCATGCTCGCGCACGGTCCACAACCTCGCCTCGCAAGTCTGTTGGTGAATCTGGTTTTGAAAACTGATCGCTGATAACTGATCGTTTTTTTCTGGTGGGGCTGGGGAGATTCGAACTCCCGACAAACGGTTTAGGAAACCGTTGCTCTATCCATCTGAGCTACAGCCCCGCTCTCTCATTGTAATACTTCTCCCGCTTTTCGGTTCCCTCTGGCTTCGTCAAGGAGACGGCCGAGCCGCCCCCGGCGTCGCCGCCGGATCCGATTTCAACCCCGGAGCAATCTTCGTGATGCGCAGACTGCGAAAGATCGTCGGCCAGTATTCCCGCAGCGCGTTGCTCGCCGTGTTAAGGCCGATCCGCAATCCGTAGCGCTGAAAGGTCCGGCCCGCCGTTTGTTCTTTCACCGGCAGATAGCTGTTTGCCAGGCTTTCAGCCAGCAGCGGGCCCAGCATCCCCGCCCAATTGGCCGCGTCTTTGCCGTCATCCGTGCGCGCCACCACGATGCGGCTTAGCGCGTATCCCACGCGATGCCCGAAGCCGCCGTGCAGCGTCACGAAATACCGTGGATCGCGCCGCAGCATCGAGGAAAGAACGAACGTTCCGAAAAAATTAGTCGACGCTGCCGTCGCCAGCGAAGAACCGAAACGCTTACCGTAACCGCTCATTCCCTGGCCATAACCCGGCAATGCATTCCTGGCTTGATCGATTCCCGCGCCCGCGGCCGAGGTCACGAAGTGAAACGGAGCGATGCTTTGATCCACAAACAGCTTGAATTTCAGTTTGGGGCCCAGGGGGTTCGGGTCGGTGGCGATCTCCGGAAAGACAATCGACCGGCGGCTGAGAACTTCGATCGTTGTATTGAAGGGATTATGGTGCTTCTGCGGCGCGCTTTCCTGTTTTGCCACCGGCGCATCAGGAAGGTCTTGCGGCTTTGGCTCCTGCTGCGCCGCCGCGCTTGCGGCGACGCCGACCAACAATGCAATCAGGCGCAGAGCCGATGAGCCGTGCCGCATTCCCTCATCCTAGCATGACCTGACCCCAATTCGCGTTCTTCCAGCCTCGTGCCTCACGCGCCGAATCTGCCCGCGGAATTTTCGGTATGGGACTAACAATCCGTCCCTGCATTCTCAGGTACTCGGTGACCGTGCGACCCGGAATCCATAGTCCGCGTATTGGAACTCCGGCGGAATGCTGGAACGCGCCGCCGTCCGCGTCACCTTAATATGATGCCGCCACGAGCCACCTCGCGAAGCCCGCCGCGTGCCGCTCATTGGCCCCTGCGGATTTCGTTCCGACGACCGCCCGTAGTAGCCGTCGTCGTACCAGTCCGCGCACCATTCATGCACGTTGTCCCCGAGGTTGTACAGCCCGTAAGCATTCGGCGCATACAGCCCCACCGGCTCTGGCCCCAGCCTCCACCGCTTGCCGTAATCCGGAACCATCTCCGGAGGCGCATCTCCCCAGGGATACAGCAAACCTTCCGCGCCGCCGCGCGCCGCCCGTTCCCACTCCGCTTCGCTCGGCAAACGATAGTGTTTTCCGCTCGCCCCGCCCAGCCACGCGCAGTAGCTCGCCGCCTCGTGCCAAGACACCGCCACCACCGGCATCTTCGGATCGTTGAAGTTTGCATCACCCCAGCACGGCGGCGGAGCGCCACCAGTCGCCGCCAGAAAGCACCCGTACTCCGCGTTCGTCACCTGGTAAGCCGCCATCTCAAACGCATCCACCCACACCCGATGCGCCGGCTTCTCATCATCCCGACCGCTCTCGCAACCCATCCCAAACCAACCCTCCGGCACGCGCACCATCACCGGCTCGATGATCCCGCTCTGCGCTCCGCTCAACCTTCCCCCGCTCATCCTCGACGCCGCTGCCATATTTTCTTCGCTATTTCTCCCACATGCGGAAGCCGCCGAGGAAGGCATTTTCATTGCTGCCCAGCCGGGTGCCGGCAGGCAGCTTCTTCAATTTCTTGCTGTTTCCCCCGCCCAGCACGATATAGTCCGCTTCCAGAGCAGCCCTAAGTTTCTTCGTAATTTTCGCCACCTGCAGCCGCCATTTTTTCTTTCCCAATCTTTCGAGGCCGCGCAGGCCAAGATAGTCTTCGTACGTCTTCCCGTTTTTGTACGTCAGGTGTGCCAGCTCCATCGGCTCCAGCATTCCATCCACAATCATCGCTGACCCGAGGCCCGTGCCAAGTCCCAGAAACAGCATGCGGCCGCCCTTATAGCTGCCGAGCGCCTGCATGGCTGCGTCGTTGAGTACCTTCACGGGACAGCCAAAGGCTTTGCTGAAGTCGAATTTCATCCAGCCGCCTCCCAGGTTATGAGGCTCGCGAAGAGCGTGTCCGTTGATGATAGGCCCGGGATATCCCAATGACACTCGGTCGAACTTCCAATCCCTGACGCACGCTTTGACTACACGGACCATTTTGCCCGCCGTCATGGTGGGACCGGAGGGAATTTTGCGCGGCTCTTTTTGCCCCGTCGCCAGCATCTTGATGTTCGTCCCACCCACGTCGACCACCAGAACTTTGGGAATTTTCACCAATCGCTCACTTCTCGCCGCTCGCACGCTTTTCCTTGCTTGCACGCTTTCCCCCGCCTTCACACTTTTCATAACAGTAGCTCCCATGGTCCCCCGAGGGTACCAGGTTCATAAGCCATTGAGCACCGTAGGTGCGCCACTTTCTCTCTAGCGTGCGGCAAAACGCCTTTTGCGGGATGCTAGGTCAAGGACCGTCCCGTTTGCCCGCCGACACAATGAAAATTCACCTTGTTAAGGTATAGTCGACAAGGAGTTCTGTATGTCTTCCATTTTTTCTTGGTCCCGCAAACCATCAAAAAGCGAGCGGCCCCAGCGCGCCGCCTCAGACGAGAACTCCGCATTCCCCAGCACCCAGTTCGCTTTCAGCTTGTTCGAAGCATTGAAGCCGGGCGATCGCAACCTGGCCATTTCTCCCTATAGCGCCCGCGTCGTGCTGGCCATGCTTTGCGAGGGCTCTACGGGCGAAACACGAGAGTCCATGGTGCATACGCTGCGCCTGGACGAATACCCGGATTACCTCACCAACCACTACGAGCGCCTGGGCCGGCCCCTGAGTTTACAACTGGAGACCGAGACCCAGCGCCGCGGCCTGGAGATGCTCACTGCCAACTCCCTGTGGTGCGACGACGGTTTCGTCCCCAAGCCGGAATTCGTGAAGACCTTGCAGGAGCATTACTGGGCGGAAGTGCAGACTTTGAACTTTCGTGCTCCCGGTTCCGCGGGAAAAGTTAACCGCTGGGCCCACGAGAAAACGCGCGGGCGAATTCCCTCGGTCGTCGGCTCCTTGGAGCCCTTTTCGCCGCTGGTGACCATGAACGCGGTGTATTTCAAAGGACTATGGCAGAAGCCGTTCGAGTTACACGAAACCCAGGAGGAAGAATTCACCCTGCAGGACGGCACGAAACAACTCGTACCCTTGATGCGGCAGTCCGGAGAATTTCGCTACGCGGAAAGAGGCGGCGCTCAGATCGTGCGCCTGCCGTACAAAGGCGGGATGAGCATGCGCGTAGTGCTTCCTCCAAAGGACGCGCCGTTCCCAAAGTTTTGCGCGGAGCTGACCAGCATCGTCGGAACAAATTGGACTCGCGCCATGGGCGAACGAGACGGCCACCTTCGGCTGCCGCGCTTCCGCATCGAGACCCAAGCCGATTTGAACGCCCCGCTGAAAGCGCTGGGCATGTCGCAGGTCTTCGACCCGGCCCGCGCGGCACTCGAAGGCATCAGCGACCGCAAGCCTCTCTACCTGATGGGCGTAATGCAGGCAGATTTTGTCGAAGTCAATGAAAAGGGCACCGAAGCCGCCGCGGTGTCGATGATGGAATTGGGCGCCGCCTTGAGCCCACCGCCGCCCTTCCAGATGATCGTAAACCGCCCCTTTGTCTTTGCCATCTGCGATGATTCTTCCGGAGTGGTCATCTTCCTCGCCGCCGTAGTCGATCCCCTGGCCGGCTGACCCTCCCCTCGCGCCCTTCCCCACCCGTCATTTCGAACGAAGCAGGCCGACTTTTTCTTCCGCATTCGCTCCTGCGAATGCGTCGGCCTGCGCAGAGAGAAATCTCTCTTCGCTTCGCTTTGATCCCGCCTGCCCCGCCTGTCGGGATCGTGCCTTCTCTCCGCTTTTCCAATTTCTACTTTCTAGTTTCTACTTTCTTCCTTCCCCGCTCGACCCGCCACGGACGCCCATACCCGCCGAGACCCGAAGGATCAGCCAACGCCACCGGCCGACCGAAGAAGATGGATGTTATATGCCTGATAGATTATAAGTAGCCTTATAATCAGAACTTATCTTCGCCGCAATCGTGAGGGTACCCGACCCTAGGCCGCCCCACACGCTGGCTTAGGTGCGAGGGCCTAAACAGGAGTTGACGCAGAGCGATCATGATGACTCCGCGAGAGATAGATAAACTGGTGGAAGGATACATCGGGACCAACGCGGGTTACCTCAATGCTTTCAGCTACAAGATTCATGACTTCTTTTACCACCGCTACTGCGACCTTGATATTGATGTTGCGGCGTATCGAGCAAGGGGGCTGACAACGCGCCATGCCTTCATCGCGATCTTAAGAGAGGCAAAATCCAGAGACCAAGCGAAGATCATTCGCGGCGTGTTCGAAATGATCCCTCCCCCAGAGGAGGCCACAGACGATGCTGCGCGAAAGAGGTTTACGCTGCACAAACAGCTCCTTGATGTCGCGGCGCGGTTGGAGGTCGAGGGCCAGGTCGAGCCGCCGGAACTCGCAGAAACAAGTGAAGTCGTCCTCGAAGCCCTCAAGGACGCGGAGGTGCTCCTGAAAACAAGGGGCCCGAAGAGCGCAGTGGACCGCGTTCACACCGCCCTTCATGGTTATCTGAAGAAGCTTTGCTCGGATCGGGGGGCCGCACTGCCAACCGACCCATCGCTAACAACCGTCTTCAAGGTCATTCGAGAACAATTCCCTGAATTCTCCGCGATCATCCCTCATGACGCTGAAGCTAAGAGGGTCTTTGGTTCAGTGGCTTCGGCTCTCGACAGTCTCAATACCATTCGCAACCGGGGCACGCTGGCCCATCCAAACGAATTGCTTCTGGATGCACCGAAGGCCATGCTCTATATCAATCTTTCGCGAGCTGTCTTAGGATTCATCGAGGCAAAGATAAAGACGTGAACCGCCCTCACGAACGCACGCAGAGCGACTCGGAATCCGCGAGGTTTGGAGAGAAGGAACCGCGCTCGCAGTTTAGCTCCCTACTGCGTGCGAAGACAGGATGCTAAACTGAAGGAGCATGACACGTCGGTACTACAGCTCAAGAAAGCAGCCTCAGTGTCTCACACTGCAAGAACTCTATTTAAAGCTTCAGCATCTCTATCTTCTGTTTCGTGACAGGGATTACCTTAGATCGCGGGCCGGGATCACAAAGTACGATATTCCCAGCGTAATTAAACATGCGGCTGGAGTTGCACTGTCATTTCAGCCGTTTCCCCTTACAAAATGGGAGGAACCAGACATTACAGAAGATCATGTATTTGATGCACTTGAATTCCTCTACGATCATGTTTCCAAACCAGGGCAGTGGGAAAACGAATATGATGATGAAGCAGGACGAAAAGAATTTAAAGAGAAAGCCAATGCGTTCCTTTCCGACTACAAATCTGGCTACGAGTTGACCGAGGAAGGCATTGTTCTGGCACTGGGCACAGATGGGCTGCAGAACATTCTAAGCGCGGACATCGTTCCTTATGACGAAGCCAATGTGGACAGTAAGGTTCGCAGCGCTATTACCAAATGGAGGAACCGGCATTTGTCCCTGTCGGAGAAAAAAGAGGCTATTCGCGAGCTTGCTGACGTGTTCGAATGGCTCAAGAAAACTAAGGGATTGACGGCAGTGTTGGACGGAAAGGACGAATCTGCAATTTTCGATCTCGCTAACAACTTTGCCATTCGCCACCACAATCCGAAGCAGAAGACGAACTACGACCGGGTCATTTGGTACTCATGGATCTTTCACTTCTACCTGGCAACATATCATGCGACAGTTCGCCTGCTAATCAAGCACGGGAAGAACAAGAAGAATCCAACCACAAACGGTTAGTATTAGTGCCGATGTCCAAGGACGGATGGCGCTGCACTACCATGGGTGCTGGCGTGCGCAAAAAGCTCCCTTTCGTGGTGGATATAGGGTTTGGGCATCCTAGTACTGCAGTCAGCTTGACCCTTGCTATCTGTTTGTATACGCTCAGCATCCAATGTAGTGGCCTTCCCCCTTGGCTAGAGGAGTAATCGTTGTGACTGCGGACGCCGCCTGCCTGAATTCGTTCAGTGGAGACAAATGGGACGCTGAGGTCTATGGCTCGCTTTCCATCGCATCGCAAATATCAGTGATGGTGAAGTCTCGGGCCCAGACCTTAAAGCTAATTTGGTTTCTCAGAATATTGAACAAAAAACTGGACAATATGTTTGACGGAATTCGTGAGGCGATGGAAGGCAAACGCAGCGATGTGCCGACTGATGATCTTACGTTGGAACAGCGGGCAGCTAAGCTGCGTTTTTCCCTGCAAGAGCTGCACCGAGTGTTAAGCGAGGTTTATCGGGTTGCGCGGCGAGCTGGACTGACGAATTCCTCGTTGACTGCCAGCACATTGAATAAACTACGAGAACATGACGAAGAAATCGTCGATCTAATCGAATGGGTCGAACTGGTTGCCAATCCAGTGCCCCTGGAAGAGCTATTCGAGCGCGCGGAAAGAGAAGCCAAGACCGAGCAGCCCCTGGATTTATCCAAGGTGTCTTGACTTGGCGCTGACCATTGACCTAAGGGGTACGCCTGCGCGCTACTTTGAACGTCTGGATAAATCCTACCGGAAGAGAATCAAAGAAAAGCTGGAAGAAATCGCCAACGACCACCTCAGTGCCAAACATTCAAAGCCACTCCAAGGGATGGACAGGCGGACAGCCAGAGTAGGGGATTACAGGATCATTCTTCAGATCGTCGGCGAAATACTGCGCGTAGTCCACATCGGTCCACGCGGAGACATTTACAAGCACATTTGATTTATCCCCCTTGGTTGAATTGCCGCCCGATTATGTGTTTCCCGGTGTCAATTTAATCAGACACCCGGCTATCCCACAGCATCCAAACCACTTACAAGTAATCATT